>JAQUZZ010000145.1 GCA_028691095.1 Alistipes sp.
AGGCCACGATCTGACCGTGGTGGGGATGCAGTTGTGCGGAGGCTTCGTCGGGGGTGAATCGGCTGTGATACCCCGGTTTGGAGATCGAGTCGAAGAGGGGACTGAGGAAGAGATAGTCGCAGAGCGAAGCCATCTGTGCCGCTTCGGCCCAACTGTGGGTCGACGTGCTTCGTCGCAAGCCGCACCCCAAGCCCTTCAAGAGCTCTTCGGGGTGAAGGTGTACGCCCCCCACTCCATAACGACGGGCTAAGGGCTCGTTGTAATGGAGGGTGAAACGACTCAGGTCGGCTCCTTGGTGCACCAACGCTTGGAGTAGAGACTCCAAGGCTTCGGGAGAGGCCTCCGGTTTGCGAAGATGAATCAGCGTATCGCTCTCATTGCTCAGCAGAGCCAACGTCTCGGCTTCACCGGCAACGATTTGGGGCAGCGTGAGCAACACCGGAGCATGGTGGAGGGATAGAATGGAGGATGACTGCATTTGAACTATCCTCCTTGAGTTGCCCGAATCAGGGTGATCTGTGCACCCTCGGTCAGCGGGGTTTGCTCCCAGTCGCTGCGACGAATGACTTGCGTACCCAAGGCGACGGCCAATCCCGAGGTGGGGATAGCTTGTGCGGCGATCAGTTCTGCAAGATTCGTGGCTTCGGTAGCAACGGGTGCTCCGTTTAACAAAATGTCCATGAATAGCGTGCTTTGCAGAAAGAGAAGCGGCAGCGACCGATGAAACGGAAAAACTCCCTACGACGGTACGAACCGTGTCAGGTACTGGAGTGTGATCTCAGCCGTAAAGCTGACCGATGCGGATTCCCGAAATCGAGTGCTTGATTGCTCCTAATTCATACGTATGAAGGAGCATCTGTGCTACGAGATTGCGCGAATACGAGATCGGCCGTTGCGGCACCCCCGTCTTCCTTTCTTAGATTTGTGCCACAAAGTAACGAAAAATAATTTACAAATAGCAGAAAATATCTATTTTTGTCCGATTGGCCTCTCTGAAGTGAGAACAAACGGTTTTTGCGTTTGCAAAATAACGGGCAACGGGTCGGTGTCGCATGGAGGCTTTCGGCGTATACCCTCTGTCCCTCGGTCAAGTTTAACCTCGTAATCTTAAAATAAAAACGAATGCGCATTCGATCTTGGATCCTTTATAGCATGGTGTTGGGGCTGGGATATGCCTGCCACGAGACCCCAACAACCCCGGCCGAAACGGTGGTAATTGATGGTTTTGCACAAGGGGGAACGTATCATATCGTGGTGAAGGACGCTCGGGCGAAGACGTGGAATCTGAAGGCTCAGATCGACTCCCTCATAGAGGTGATCGATCGTTCGGTCTCGTTGTATAATCCCCAGTCGCGCTTGAGTCGCATCAATCGCAATGAGACCGACACCCTTGACCCCTTGACGCAGCAGTGCATCGAGATCGCCGAGCGCATCAGCCGTGAGAGCGAGGGATTGTATGATATTACGATCAAACCGCTGACCGCAGCGTACGGCTTTGCCGGAGAGCAGACGGTGCAACATCCCAATCTTGATTCGTTGTTGCAATTTGTGGGTTATCAGCGTATCGCAGTGCAAGAGGGACGTCTGGTGAAGCAGGATCCGCGCATCCAATTGGATTTGAATTCGATTGCACAAGGCGCCTCGGTCGATTTCCTGTCGGATTATCTGAATCGCTTGGGCGTAGAGGATTATATCATTGAACTGGGCGGAGAGATCTTCTGTCGCGGAACCAACGCACAGGGAGCCCCTTGGCGTGTGGGCATCGACCGCCCGACAGAGGGGAATATCACCCCGGGAGCCGACCTTCAGGTGATCTTGGGGTTGAGCAACGAGGGGTTGGCCACGTCGGGCAATTACCGAAAATTCTATACCGACTCGCTGGGGCGTAAGATCGTACATACGATCAATGCGTTAACCGGAGAACCGGTAATCAGCAATCTGCTCTCGGTGACGATGGTTGCGCGCGATGCGACGCTTGCCGATGCCTATGGAACGGTCTGCATGGTGCTGGGATTGGAGCGAAGCAAGGCATTTCTTGCTGCACATCCCGAGCTTCAGGCTTACATGATCTACTCCGACGAGCAGGGTAATTTTAAGACTTATGTCACATCGGGTTTGGCGCAGCGCATTGCTGCCGATCCGCGTTAGGCTTCGATTTTCGTTTTCCCCTTCGTTCGCTCCTAATCGTTGATGAGATTTTCGTCGGTATTACGCTTACGTCGAACTTACGTTATATTAATTGCACCCTGTGCATCGAGGTATGAAAAAAGTACGTTTTATCTATAATCCCCGCTCCGGGGAGACCCTAATTACCGAGTGGTTGGATCATATTGTGGAGATCTACCAAAGCCACGGATTGTCGATTATGCCCTACCGGCTCTGTTTCAATGAGCAGGAAGAGGAGGCGCTGTTGGATGGCGTGGACGAGAGTTTCCACCATCTGCTGATCGCTGGAGGCGACGGTACGGTCAACTATGTGATTAACCAGATGAAACGTCGAGGTGTGGATGTTCCGGTGGCGGTCTTGCCCACCGGTACGGCCAACGACTTTGCCCATATGCTGGGCGTGCCGGTCGATATTGCGCAGGCGTGTCGTCGGATTCTGGCAGGGACGGTGCGTCGGGTCGATTTGGGACGTGCCAACGAGGAGTATTTTGTCAATGTCTTCAGTTGCGGACTCTTTACCGAGGTGTCGCAGCGCACACCCACCATCCTAAAGAATACCTTTGGAAAGTTGGCTTACTATGTCGGAGGACTGGGTGAGTTGCCGAAATTCCGGAAGATGCATATCGAGATTGAGTCCGACGGGGGCAACTACGAGGGTTCATCGCTGATCTTCTTTGTCTTCAATGGCCGTACGGCGGGGCAGATGCGCTTTGCCTATCTCTCGGAGTTGGACGACGGGCTTTTGGATATTTTGGTGCTCAAGGGCGATAACCCGATTGAGACCATTCAATCGATTTTCCACTTTATGAAGCGGCACAAGGAGAGCTATCCTCCTGGCATCGTCCACTTCCAGAGCAAGGAGATGAGGCTGTACTGTTACAGCGACGAGACGACCGATATTGACGGACAAGCTGGACCCCGCTTCCCGATTCATATCACCTGTGAGGCCGGTGCTTTGCAGGTGCTTTGTCCCGCCCGACGACTCAAATAACGGGAGTTCGAGCACCGTGTGCGATTTGTTGACAATGAGCTTTTCGTCCGTTCAATCGGTCGAGTGAAGGAGATGGCACAGCGGGGAGGGTCAACCTTAGGGATAGAGCAGGGGAAGCAGGTTGTAGAGGATGATGCTTCCGCCCAGCAGCAGATAGAGGAGATTCGGAATCCACCCGAACGAACGCTTCAGATAGGAGGGAATGAGGATCGACAACGGTGCGGCCAGCAGTGAGAAGTCGAGCCACGAGCGTCCCGGTGCGATCATCGGTAGCGCGGAGAAGAGCAGAATCCACAGAAAATAGAGATAGGATTTGTAGGCGCGAGTCCGCAGGGTGTCGGCACGTTGCCAGAACGTCACACAGGAGAATCCGAGCGTGAGCACCATGCCCCCCCAGAATACCAGCAACGGAATCGAAGGCAGGGAGCGGATAAATCCTTCGGAGAGAAAGGCCTCCTGCACACCGTCACGCAGCTCCACGAAGAGCAGGTCGAACGGTTTGCCCATGCCCCAATAGACATAAGAGCAGATGAGTAGCGGCAGGATCACACCCGCAAGGGCAACGATCCATTCGCGGCTCTCTTTTTTGAAAAGGATTAATGCCACGCCCAGCAGCGGCACATAGACGATTGTGTGCGACCAGATGAGCAAGGCGATGCCGGTAAGTAAGGCGGAGTTGAAAAGGCTTCCGTACTGTACAACGCGTCGAAACGAGTTGAGCATTCGTCCGAAGGCACTGATCAGAATCAACGAGGTGACGGCCGTTTCCAGCGATCCACTCCCCAAATAGCATCCTCCGATGATCCACAGATAGACGATCATCGGCAGGTAGCTGCGATCGGTGAGGATCATGTTGCGTGAGATGATGCGGATCAACAGCACGCTGTTCCAGAAGATCACGCCAATGGTTGCCCCGTGACTCCACAGCGGAAATTGAAGGCTGAATTGATGCAGCAACCGCCCCAGAGGCATATCGCTTTGCACCATGCCCTCCGCCGCAACCGGAGCATATCCCCAACGAACCCAAAAGAGGAGACACAACAGGCTAAACCCAAAGAGGGTCCATCCGAGATTCTGCCGGGGAATAGCAACCATAGGGCTGTACGATTAGGAGGGTGAGTAGCGTGAGATCTGACCCGCTCCCCCAAGGTCGTGCCTCGAAGGGAGAAGCGAGTCACAATCCTCTTCGTTGTTTGTGGATTTATACTCGCTCCAGTAAGGTTGTGCCTCGAAAGAAGGAGCGAGTGTGGAGGGCGGTTCTTCTTACAGAAGATCTTTCCCGATGTCCCTCCGACAATACTTCCCATCGTAGTGGATCTGCTCGATCACTTGATAGGATTTGGCTACCGCATCGAGAATCCCCTCTCCGAACGAGGTAACGGCCAACACGCGACCCCCTGCCGTGAGCACTTGATCCCCTTTGAGGGCGGTTCCGGCATGGAAGATGAGACTCTCCGAGGCTTGGCTAAGCCCTGAGATCTTCTTCCCTTTTTCATAATCTCCGGGGTATCCTCCCGAGACACACACAACGGTGGTGGCGGTTTTGGGGGTGATCTTCAGTTCATATTGATCCAAGGAGCCCGACGCGATTGCTTGGAACAGCTCGATCAGATCTGACTCGATGCGCGGAAGTACCACTTCGGTCTCCGGATCGCCCATGCGGACGTTATACTCGATGACATAGGGTTTCCCCGATACATTCATCAGCCCGATGAAGATAAA
>JAQUZZ010000146.1 GCA_028691095.1 Alistipes sp.
TGAGGTTGGTCGGAAAGTTTTTCAATATCTTAATGTATTGGTAAACATAAAGATACAAAATTAAATCCAATTAAACAACTGATGATCAGTATTGTAAACCAAATATTTTTAAACAGACTCTTAGAAATTATGAAAAATTCGTTTTTTTATCGCATAGGACGCACCCTATCGGTGCTTTTTCACCCCTTCGGGATTCCGACGCTCGGAACCCTGATTCTATTGTTTGGCCCGACCATCATGGTGCATCTACCCTCTACCGTAAAGTGGTTTTTGGTCGGCATCGTGGTGCTCAACACCCTTCTGCTGCCAATCCTCTGCATCGGCATCCTCCAGTGGTTCAAACTCATCCCCAACCTATCCCTCCAGGAGCGTGAGGATCGCGTCCTGCCGATGGTGGTGGTCTCGCTATGCTATCTGTTGTGCATCTTGGTGCTCTCGGAGCGAACCTATGCCTTTCTGATTACACGCTTCATGATCGCCGGCGTCGGGTGTATTCTATCTACCTTCTTCATCAATTTCTACTGGAAGATCAGCCTCCACATGACCGCGATCGGAGGGTTAGTCGGCATGCTGGGCGTATTGAGCTCGGTCGGATTGGGACAACTCCAAGGCTACCTGTTCGGGGCTCTGATAGCCGGTGGCGCCTTGGGTTCGGCACGACTCTATTTAGGGTATCATCGCATCGAGCAGATTGCAGCCGGATTTGTACTGGGGTTGGGCGTATCCATTGGCCTGATCCTCTTTCTGTAACCCACGAATGGATTAAGAGCCTGTTGTTCAGAGACTCAGAAGAGGAATCCCCCCCCGCTATCGGCACACACCGGATAACCGATATGTTTACTTACAGATTGATTGATTGATTGATTGATTGATTGATTGCTAACCTAAACCTAAAAACCGATGAACAAAGTCTGCATTCTCGTCACAGCGTTGTTGCTGAGTCTCTCGGCCTCAGCGCAATGGAAGGCTGCCGGAGACAAAATCAAGACTCCTTGGGCCGAAAAAGTAGATCCACAACACCCCCTGCCTGAGTATCCGCGACCCCTCATGGAGCGCGAACAATGGATGAACCTGAATGGACTCTGGGACTACACCGTCGTTCCCGAAGGTACACTTCCCGACAAAACCGACGGACAGATCTTGGTTCCCTATGCCATTGAATCAAGCCTCTCGGGCGTACAGCGTACGTTGGGCAAGGCAAATGAACTCTGGTACTCCCGTGAATTTACCCTGCCGGCACAATGGAGCAACCGTCAGATCCTACTCCACTTCGGAGCGGTCGACTGGAAAGCCGACGTGTGGGTCAATGACGTCAAGGTGGGTCAACACACCGGAGGCTACACCCCTTTCAGTTTCGACATCACCCCCGCGCTGAATCGCAAGGGAGTCAACACCCTGAAAGTGAAGGTCTGGGATCCCACCTCGGAGAGTTATCAACCTCGGGGCAAACAGGTCACGCATCCCGAAGGCATCTTCTACACAGCCGTCAGTGGCATTTGGCAGACGGTATGGTTGGAGCCCGTGGCAGAGAAATACATCGTCGGACTTCGCACCACCCCCGACATTGATCGTTTTCGGTTGCAGGTCGAAGTCGAAACCTCCGCGGCCGTATCGAAGCAAGATATGGTGGAGGTTGTCGTCTCGGATCAAGGAAAGGAGGTGGCTCGCGCCAAGGCACTCCCAGGCGTTGCAATGGAGCTCGCCATGCCGAGTGATATGAAACTCTGGAGCCCCGACTCGCCCCATCTCTACGATCTGCAAATCACCCTGAGCTCCGGAGGCAAAACAACCGATCAGGTCAAGAGCTACACCACGATGCGTAAATACGCCACAGGGCCCGACAAAGACGGAATTATGCGTCTGATGCTCAACAACAAGCCGATCTTCCACTTCGGCCCTCTGGATCAAGGATGGTGGCCTGACGGCCTCTATACCGCGGCCACAGACGAAGCGCTGGAATATGATATTATCAAAACAAAGGAGCTGGGATTCAACATGATCCGCAAACACGTGAAGGTGGAACCGGCACGCTGGTACACCTACTGCGACCGTCATGGTATCATGGTGTGGCAGGATATGCCCAGCGGTGACAACGGCCCCCAATGGCAGATGACCCAATACTTCGACGGTGCCGAATGGAGTCGCTCGGCGGCTTCGGAAGCCAACTATCGCAAGGAGTGGAAAGAGATTATGGATTACCTCTACTCAAATCCCTGCATTGCGGTATGGGTTCCCTTCAATGAAGCATGGGGGCAGTTCAAGACCCAAGCGATCACAGAGTGGACCAAGGCACAAGATCCGACCCGCTCGGTGAACCCGGCCAGCGGAGGCAATCACTACCTCCAGTGCGGTGACATTCTCGATCTGCACCACTACCCCGAGCCCTCCATGTATCTGTACGACACCAAACGGGTGACCGTCTTAGGCGAATACGGAGGCATCGGATGCGCGCTGGAGGGTCACCTGTGGATGCCCGATCGCAACTGGGGATACATCCAATTCAAGAGTGCCGACGAAGTCACCGAAGCCTATCTGAAATATGCCGGAATGTTGCGCGACATGGTGGCACGCGGCTTCTCAGCCGGGGTCTACACCCAAACATCGGACGTCGAAGGCGAGGTGAACGGATGGATGACCTACGATCGCAAAGTCATGAAAATCAACGAAGAGAAGGTTCGAGAGATCAACCAATCTTTGTGCAAATCGCTGGATGAAAAATAAAACACACCATGTAACAATAAACGAAACAGATCCTCGTTTCTATGATAGGTTATCATAAAACAAGGGATTAGTTTCGTCCTCACAAGGACATGAATGCGGTGAAAGGCACTTTTCACCGCATTTTTTTTGCACCCACGCCAACCTTTCATCCCTGCCAGCGCCTCTTCATTCTTGCCGGTGTCTCTTCATCCAAAAAAAATTCGGATCGTCCCCTCTTGTTGCAACTCCGGCATGGTCTTTGTTTCTTATTCATACAGCAACGATGCCACACAACCTCCCCCGCAAAGGAGAGGGCATCTTGAAAAAACAAGCATCACACCAGTTTGGCACAGAAATTGAAATATTCAAAATAGAGAAGTAAAGTGGACAAGCAACAAGGTTTCTTCATTTATTTAAGTTTGGGTTAGTAGTTTAGGGATTCATTCCCGGGAAAAGAGGCAGCCGTGACGGTTCCCTCTTTTTTCTGTTTCACTTCTCCCTACGCACCGCAGACGATGGGTTGGCAACCGACAGATGTCGGAATCAAATCCATGCCGCAAGAAAAGGGGTCAATAATTCTTTGGGGTTGCCTATCTTTGCAGCGTAAGCGCACACACGTTCACTCAATCGCTTTGCCATCAAAGGGTACAATGCTACTTTTGAGTTACTTCATACACACTACCAACACTTCCAATTATGAAAAAAGAGGTCGTATTCTTGCTTCTGCTCCTATTATGCAGCGGAAACATCATGGCGCAGAAAAGCGAACGCCAAGCGCAACGTCAAAAAGAGAAGATCGCCCAGCAACACGAGGATAGCCTGCGCTATGCCGTAGCGGTGGAGTCGTTGCTGAGCGGCAATTTCGTGGTGGAGGCCAATCGGATTCTCTTCCGACGCGGCGAAACCACCAACGTCAACCCCAACACCAATTTCATCCTCAGAGAGGGCGACCAAGCCTTCGTGCAGGTGGCGTTCAACACCGTGCGGCCGGGCCCCAACGGCATCGGAGGAATCACCGTGAAAGGCTCCGTCTCCGACGTCACCATGAAGATCGGCACGAAGGGACAAGTCACCTACTCCATGCAAGTACAGGGACTCGGAATCTCGGCTCGCGTGGATCTGACCCTCGTCGATGGTTCCAATCGCGTCAGTGCCCTGATTACCCCGAACTTCAACAGCAATCGCGTCACCCTGGAGGGAAATCTGATTCCGACCAGTCAATCTGAGGTCTACAAAGGACGCGGACACTTTTAATCCGCAATCAACCCCCTCTCGGGGTAAGATACGCAACCGAAAGGCCTGTGAAACCCACGGGCATGGATCTCGTGCGGGGTGGCAACCCCCGAAAAATCGACGCAAAATATTCCTATCCACCCCCGCATCAAGCGAAGAGGAGGCACGTTGTAACGTGCCTCCTCTTTGCTTTTTTACCGTCGGTGAAACGCCCTGTTACTTCACAAAACGCTCTTCGACCACACTCCAATCCACAAAATCCCAAAAATTCTGGATGAAATCGGGACGGCGATTTCGATAGTCAATATAATAGGCATGTTCCCACACGTCGATGCAGAGCAGCGGTGTCAGCCAGCGACGCAAGGGGTTCCCAGCATTGGACTCCGCAAGGATCGAGAGCTTCGACGGATCGTCCTTCACCAACCACACCCATCCCGAACCGAACAATCCGGCAGCAGCCTTCGAGAATTGTTCTTTCAATCCATCAAAAGAGCCGAAGTCACGATCTATGGCCGCAGCCAAGGTTCCACTTGGCATTGATTTTGGAGAGGGAGACAACGAATAGAAGAAGAAGGTGTGATTCCAAGCCTGCGCCGCATTATTGAAAATCGCCCCGTCGGCTTTCATTACAATCTCCTCCAAGCTCATATCGGCATAGGCCGTATCGGCAATCAGATGGTTGAGATTGTTCACGTAGGCCTGATGATGTTTACCGTAGTGGTATTCCAGGGTCTCTCGGCTCATTTGCGGAGCCAGCGCATCCTCAGCATAAGGAAGTTTCGGCAATTGATGTACCATGACAATTGATAATTTAGAGTCTGTTTAAAAATATTTGGTTTACAATACTGATCATCAGTTGTTTAATTGGATTTAATTTTGTATCTTTATGTTTACCAATACATTAAGATATTGAAAAACTTTCCGACCAACCTCA
>JAQUZZ010000147.1 GCA_028691095.1 Alistipes sp.
ACGATCAAACCATCCCTATATCAGGTACATACCATGAAAAAAGATTCTCTTGAGGGAGTGTGTTTAGGGTCGCTGCAACGCTCGAAGTCTCAATCCTCCGGACGCATCCGTTAGAGCCCCATCAGATCTTCATGGTAAAAATACCCTGCTTGCCACAGAGAAATTCGGCAGCCAACACCGCGCCAAAGGCTAAGCCCTGACGCCCCTTGGCATTGTGGGTGAAGGTGATCAGATCGGCCTCCGACTCATAGGTTACGGTGTGAATACCGGCCACCACACTGCGACGCACCGAGGTGATCTCCAGCTCTTCGGGCACCGTGGTCACGCCACAGACCCACTGCTTCTTGCGGTTCAAATTCTCCAAAATTCCTTCGGCAATCGTAATGGCCGTACCGCTTGGGGCATCTTTCTTCTGGGTGTGATGGGTCTCCTCCACCGTCACGTCATACTGCGGATAGGCCTCCATCAACTGCGCCAAACGACGGTTCACCTCAAAAAAGATATTCATTCCGATGCTGTAATTCGAGGCATAGAAGAAGGCGCCCTTCTGCTGCTCGCAAAGCTGCCGCGCCTCTTCAAAATGGTCGAGCCATCCGGTGGTTCCGCACACAACCGGAATCCCCGCCTTCAGGCAAGTCGTGATATTGCCAAACGCCGTAGCAGGCGTCGTAAACTCAATCGCCACCTCTGCCCGCTTCAGATTTTCGGCCGTCAGTTCCGCACTATTATCCACATCAATAATCAAAGGAACCGTATGACCGCGTAAAATCAGAATTCGTTCGATCTCATGTCCCATTTTTCCGTAACCAATCAGCGCAATTTTCATTTTTATCGTCCAAATTAGGCACGTCGTGGCAGACTCCACCGTGCCGATTATCCATTGATTCTCTACTATTTCCGACTCAAACACTCCGAACCCTCAGGCTGCGGTTCTCGGCACTCCGCAACACCCTGCCACAACAAAGGCGACAAGGAGCGACGTCGAATATTTTACGCAAATTTATCTAAAAAAACCGAACATAAGAAGTTGTTTTGATTTTTTCGCCCCCTTGCGCGATTTATTCACCCGAAATTCATCCGTATCGCAAACCCATAACGCACGGGAGAGAGCGAATCCATTCTTTTGAAGGTTCGCGGTTTCGCCCCTGCAACCCGAAAGGGATGCCTAAGCACAAAGATCCGATCGCAAGTCTCGGTTTTTCGCCCGATCCGACAAAATTTCACGAGAAATATTTTCACATCTCACCCAATTGGTTATCTTTGTCAAGGAATCGGAGTGCGACACTTCCAGGCACTCCGGAGATTCTTCTTCCCTAACCTCAACGCTATCAAAGCTCAACGTGCGCTACTTCCTCGAACTGGCCTACAATGGTACGGCCTATAACGGTTGGCAGATCCAGTCCAACGCCCCCTCGGTGCAACAAACCTTGCAGGAGGCGCTCTCGACGTTACGGCATCACCCCACCGAGGTGGTGGGAGCGGGTCGCACCGATACCGGAGTCCACGCCAGCTACTATGTAGCCCACATGGATCTGCCGGAACCACTGCACGATCCGGCAGACTTCCTCTACCACCTCAACGCCCTACTCCCCCACGACATTGCGGTGGAGGGTCTCCGTCCGGTTCGCGAAACAGCCCACGCACGATTTGATGCACAATCGCGCTCCTACCGCTACCACATTGCACCTTGCAAAGATCCGTTCCGACGCGACACCGCATGGCAACTACACTGGCCGTTGCAGCTCGAACCGATGAATCGGGCGGCGGAAATACTGCTCCAGACCGAGGACTTCACCAGTTTCTGCAAACTGCACTCCGACAATAAAACCAACCTCTGTCACGTGACACGTGCAGCGTGGGTCGAAGAGGGAGAGCTGCTCGTCTTCCACATCACGGCCGATCGCTTTCTGCGCAACATGGTACGTGCCATCGTGGGAACCTTGGTCGACATCGGACGCGGCAAACTCTCGGTCGAAGGTTTCAGGGAGGTGATCGAGGGGCGCAATCGCGCCTTAGCCGGAAGCTCCGTGCCTCCGCAGGGACTCTTCCTATGCGGCATCACCTACCCCCCCACGCTCTATCTCGATCAATAACCTACCCCTCAAGCACCGCACAGGGGAGAGGATGGGATTCTGAGCTTCGCAGATCACCTCAAGGAAAGACTTTTATCATTCTTTTATATTACTTAACCTACCAAAATGAAAACTAAAATTCAAGAACAGTTCCACAAGCTCTTCGGAGAGGGAGCGTCGTTGTTCGCCTCGCCAGGTCGCGTGAACCTGATCGGGGAACACACCGACTACAACTTGGGATTTGTACTCCCGGGAGCCATCGACAAGGCCATCTACGTCGCCATCAAGCCCAACGACGGTCGGCTCTGTCGCATCCACTCGGTGGACTACAACGAGACCATCGAGATGGATCTCAACGGAGAGAAACCCACCCAACAATGGGCCTGCTACATCTACGGCGTGGTGCAGGAGATGCACAAACGCGGGGCATTGATCCACCCCTTCGACATGGTCTTCGGGGGCGACGTGCCTCTGGGAGCCGGACTCTCCTCTTCGGCAGCACTGGAGAGCGTGGTGGGCTTTGCGCTCAACACCCTCTTCCACCTCGGTTTCGATCGGGCTCAACTGGCCAAGATCGGACAGATGACCGAACACAACTATGTGGGCGTGCGCTGTGGCATCATGGATCAGTTTGCCTCGCTCTTCGGCGAAAAAGGCAAGGTCATCCGTCTGGATTGTCGCTCCCTGGAGTGCACCCTCGAACCGTTCGATCCCCAAGGCTGCAAAGTGGTACTCTTCGACACCCAAGTCAAACACACACTGGCCTCGTCGGAGTATAACGTCCGTCGGGCTCAATGCGAAGCCGGAGTGGCCGTGGTGCTCAAACACGTCGGTGGCATCGAGTCGCTGCGCGATGTGACGATGGATATGCTCAACAGCTACAAAAGCGAAATGGAAGAGATCGTCTATCGCCGTTGCAGCTTCGTAATCAACGAGAATCAACGCGTCATGGATGCCTGCGCCGCACTGGAGCAGGGCGACTATGCCACCTTCGGAGCCAAGATGAACGGATCGCACGAAGGGCTGAGTAAGTGGTATGAGGTGAGCTGTGCCGAACTCGACTTCTTGGCCGACACCGCACATGCCCACAGCGGCGTACTGGGAGCCCGCATGATGGGAGGAGGATTCGGAGGTTGCACCATCAACTTGGTGAAGGCCGAAGCCTACGACGACCTGCTCTCCGAAGTGAAGGACAAATTTGCACACCAGTTTGGGAAAGCACCGCGCATCATCGAGGTGAACATCTCGCAGGGTGCGCATCAGATCTCGTAACCCTCAGGGCCATCGACCACAGGGTCGGTGGCACCCCCGATAAAACCCGCGTATACACAGGCTTCGTACCCTTCCTTGGGTGCGGAGCCTGTGTTGTTTGAAGGAGGATAAAACAATTTCTGCCAAAAAAACGTTATCTTTACCGGTTAATTGTTAGGATCATGAGCGAACAGCCTTCCGAGAAATGCATCCATGTCAAAGGGGCACGAGTGCATAATCTCAAGAATATAGAGGTAAAAATTCCACACAATCAGTTGGTTGTCATCACCGGACTCTCCGGTTCGGGCAAGTCGACCCTTGCCTTTGACACCATCTTTGCCGAGGGACAGCGACGCTATGTCGAGAGTCTTTCGGCCTATGCTCGTCAATTTCTGGGAAAGATCAATAAACCCGACGTCGATTTTATCACCGGCATCGCTCCGGCAATCGCCATCGAGCAGAAAGTCAACACCCGCAACCCCCGCTCCACCGTGGGAACCACCACCGAGATCTACGACTACCTGAAGCTGCTTTTTGCACGGATCGGGCGCACCTTCTCTCCCGTATCGGGCGAAGAGGTACGGATCCACACCGTGGCCGATGTGGTGCAAGCCATCGCCTCCATCGAGGCGGACACGAAGCTGTTGGTCGCAGCCCCCCTCCTTCTTAGCGAGGGTCAGGGGGTGATCGAAAAGCTGACCCTGCTGATGGGTTCGGGGATTCAACGACTCTATGTAGGGGGGCAGCTCTGTTTCATCGAGGATTTTCTCCCCACCGTCAAGAAGAATCTCGATCCATCGACCCTACGCATTGTGCTCGACCGCGCGCGCACACCGTGTGACGAGGAGACCCTCACCCGCCTGAGCGACTCGGTGGCCACCGCCTTCACGCAAGGAGAGGGCGTTTGCGAACTCGTCCTTCAAAAGAAGCAAGGCGATCAGGTCGAACGATTCTGCACACGGTTTGAACGCGACGGCATCCAGTTTGAACAACCCGCTGAATATCTGTTTAGTTTCAATAATCCGCTCGGAGCCTGCCCTCGTTGCGAAGGATACGGCAAGGTGATCGGCATCGACGAAGATCTGGTCATCCCCGACAAAAACAAGAGCATCTATCAGGATGCCATCGCCTGCTGGCGGGGCGAAACGATGCGCCAATGGCGCGATCAGATCGTGATGAATGCCTCGAAGTTCGACTTCCCGATCCACCGCCCCTATCACGACCTCTCGCTGGAGGAGAAACTGCTGCTGTGGAAAGGCAACGAATATTTCCACGGGCTGGATGAGTTCTTTAAACTGCTCGAAAACGAGCGGTATAAGATCCAATATCGCGTGATGCTCTCGCGCTATACGGGCAAAACCCTCTGTCCGGAGTGCGGGGGACAACGCCTCCGCAAAGAGGCACTCTACGTGCAGGTCGGAGGGCGCAACATCGGCGAATTGGTGCGTATGCCCGTCGAGGAGCTGCTACGCTTCTTTGAGGAGCTGCCCCTTGATGCACGGGACGCCAAAACGGCGGAACGACTCCTGACCGAAATCC
>JAQUZZ010000148.1 GCA_028691095.1 Alistipes sp.
CCTGTTCCATGTTTCCCCACACCAATGCGTGGTAGATGCGGTGGATCGAGTGATCGAAAAACTGTTTGGCCAAACGGGCGTGCGCCCGCTCGTTCTTCGCCACCACAAGGATTCCAGAGGTATTTTTATCAATGCGGTGTACCAACCCCGCACGCATATCTCCGCTTTGGAAGAGCGGCAGATCTTTCAGATGATAGGTCAACGCATTGACCAGCGTGCCCGAATAGTTGCCGTGACCGGGGTGTACCACCATGCCGGCGGGTTTATTGACAATAATCAGATCCTCGTCTTCGTAGGGTATATCCAGCGGTATATTTTCCGGAATGATCTCCAGCTCACGCAACGGATAGGGCATCACAATCGAGATCTGATCCATCGGCTTCACCCGATAGCTCGACTTCACCGCCACCCCGTTCACCAGAATATTTCCTGCATCGGCTGCGGTCTGAATCCGATTGCGCGAAGCACTCTCCATGCGGCAGGTCAGAAACTTGTCGATGCGCAACATCGCCTGTCCCCGATCGACCGTTAGCCGGAAATGTTCATACATCCGCTCTTCGTCGCCCGTGTTCTCCGACTCCTCGTCGTCCAACAGATCCTCCGCCTCTTCCACCGAGGAGGTGTCAGGCAGCGGCTGCGCAGCGGCTGCACGCAATCGCTGTTCTTCGTCTCTGTACTCCATCTACGGCTGATCGTTTATGGAGACCGAATCCAGACTATCCGCCAAGGCCTTGGCCGCAGCGCGTTCCGCCCGATCCGAATCGGAATGTCCCTGCTTCAACTTCTGCTCATCCAAGGTCACCGAGAGATCGACCCGTGTGCCCAAAGGACACATACGCCCGGCCGTCGGCTGCTGCACATAGACTTTGGCCTCATGTTCGTTCATCGGAGTGATGCCCTTATCGCGCGTAATCTTCCCCACGTTAAAGCCCAACTCCCACAGCCGGCTCTTGGCCTCCCGAATGGAGAAGCCCACCGTCTTTGGAACCTTCTGCGACGTAGCTCCGGCCTCACCGACAACCAAGGTCACCCCCGATCCCATCTCAGCCTCGATCTTACTACCGCGCGTAATCAATTTGCCATTGCATCGCTCTTCCAGAACGTTGTTGGTGGCTATATCCTCACGGTAGATCAACTCCTTGATCTCCAATCCCGCGGTTTCAATATTATTCTTAGCTTGTCGCAACGAGTATCCGGTCACATAAGGCACCACCACCCGCTTCTGATGAAACGAGTTGATCGTCACGAAGATTCTCCGTCCCGACTTCACCTGAGCTCCTTCGGCGGGGGTCTGTTCCAAGATCACGCCACCCGGAAAGGAGGGCACGTAAAGCGAATCGTTGACCTCGATGCGCAACGATGCCTTGTCTCCGGCATGCAGTGCCTCTTCCACCGTCATCCCACTCAGATTGGGAACCTGCCGCACTTGCCCGTGTCGGGTAAACAGATTCAACAGCAGATTTACCACACAGACAAAAACGATCAATCCGCATCCGGCCAAAACCAGATTTCGCGTAATCACGTTGCGATTGATGCGTTGCGCCAACCTAACTAAAAAATCCATCATGATTCTCTCTTTTCAATGTGTCGGAAACTCGCGCGCGCCTACGTTCCGTGACGTCGACCGCCTCACTTTGAAGTCTCTTCTTCGCAAAAATACAAATCCAACCCGAAATCCCCTGCATTCTTGCCGTTTTCTTACGTTCACGCACCGTTAGGCTTCATGACTCGTAGCCCTTAGGGACGCACCGTTGCAGTCTATGCTCTCTGCGCCACCGGTTGATAGAAGGTGTCGCGCTCCACGGGATCGAACCCCGCATCACGGATCAACTGTTGCATCTCGGTCGAACTCATCGAGGGTTTTTGATCCTCGGCTCCGGCCATCGAATAGATGCGGGTCGTGTCGTCGATCGTGCCATCCATGTCGTCGGCTCCGTAGGTCAACGCAATTTGTGCCGTCGTGCGACCGAACATCGGCCAATAGGCTTTGATATGGGGAAAATTATCCAAATAGAGTCGGGACATAGCGGCCATCCGCATATCCTCCACGATACTCACCTCGCCCAAGTCGGCCATCGAGTTATGGAGACTTCGGTACTTCAACGGAATAAAGGCATTGAAACCACCAGTCTCATCCTGCAACGTCCGCAGCCGATCGAGATGATCGATGCGCTCTCGCCACCCCTCGATATGACCATACAGAATCGTCGCATTGGTCGGAATCCCCAACCGGTGGGCTTCGCGGTGCATCTTCAACCACACCCTCGACGAACCCTTCTCGGGACAAATCTTGGCACGAATCGTCTCGTCAAAAATCTCGGCGCCGCCCCCCGGGATGGCCGCCATGCCGGCATCCTTGAGGAGTTGCAAGCCCTCTGCGGGAGTCAACCCCGCCTTGTCGATCATATAGGCCAATTCAATCGCCGTAAAGGCCTTGACTGCCACCTGAGGCATCCGTTGTTTGATCTGTCGAATCAACTCCACATAGAAGTAGAGGTCGTGACGCGGATGGACGCCCCCAACGATATGCACCTCCGTAGCTCCGCTGTCGCGGCGAGCCTCCACCTGAGCCAAGATCTCTTGGGGCGTATAATCCCATGCCTCCGGGGAGTCGGCCGGACGTCGGTAGGAGCAGAACCGGCAATTAAACACACACACATTGGTCGGCTCCACATGAAAATTGCGGTTATAGTAGACTCTCTTCCCGCTCTTTCGCTCCTTTGCATGGGTTGCCAAGAGACCCAACAACGACAACGGAGCCTCGGCCAAGGCCAAAGCCTCCGCCCGACTCAAACGACCTCCCTGATCGACCTTGTCCGCCAGGGCTGCATATTTCTCTTCCACCTGCAACATTCGCTATCTCCAAGTTTACTGAACCTCACGTCTCGCACGCTCCACGGCCATATTGACCCCCGTGCCCCACGATACGTATCTATAACAAAAAAGGCTGCCAAATATGATAGCAGCCCTTCTGTTTGGATGGGTAGAAACGATTATTTCCAACGCGTATCGTCGGAAACGCTCAATTTCTTACGGCCTTTTGCACGACGTGCAGCCAATACTTTGCGGCCATTAGCCGTCGCCATTCTGTGGCGGAAACCATGTTTATTGATTTTCTTTCTCTGGGAGGGTTGAAAAGTCCGTTTCATTGTATTTGTCGTTTTATATTTATTTCGTCAAAGTATGCCACCCTTTTAACGATGCAGCAGCGGAGTGCAAAGGTAGAACTTTTTTGCTTTCTACAAAAAATTTTCCTGTTTTTTCGTTGTTTCGATGCTCTAAATCTATTTTTTACATTGGTTTTACCCCCAAGAAGCGTAGGTATCCCCCTCTATCGGTTACCCTTGCGGGCAAAATAGACCACTTTTTTGGTCTCAAAAAAGGGATCGGCAAAATAGTCCGAAATCGCATAGAGCATATAGGGCTTTCCCGTGGCCTGCAACTCCTCGGTCAGGTCGCCTCCCTTCAAGTAGAGAATGCCGTTGGGAAGAGAGCCTGCACGATCGCCCGGCTCGATCTTACTCCACACCCAGTCGATAAAGGGGCGCATCTCGGTCACCGCGCGACTCACCACAAAATCAAAACGGTCAGTCACCGCCTCCGCCCGCGCTTGGCGTGCCGTGAGATTCTTCAACCCGAGAGCCGAAGCCACCTCGTTGACCACGCGAATCTTCTTACCAATCGAATCCACCAAGGTGAAATGGGCTTCGGGATAGAGGATGGCTAACGGAATGCCCGGAAAACCTCCCCCGCACCCCACATCCATCACACGAGCCCCCGGAGCCAACGCACACACCCGCGCAAGAGCCAACGAATGGAGCACATGACGGGTATAAAGCCCCTCGATGTCTTTGCGTGAGATGACGTTGATGCGTTCATTCCAAAGACGATACAATCCGTCGAGTGCCGCAAATTGCGCATACTGCTCGGCTCGAAGCCCCGGAAAATAACGTTGTAACTCCTCCATAAATTTCTCTTTTGAACCCTCAAACTTTGATTGTCGTCGTGCCCGTCCTATCGCAGGTCGACCACCTCCACACCCTTATGCGCCTTACGATCAAAGACAAACGTACTGGGCGTGACGGCCACATTGGGGGTCACCTTTGTGATTTTCACCTCAATCGGAGCGCTCTGTTCCCCCTCATAGCGCACCGAGACGGGCCATCCGTTGGTCGGATCCACCTGCACCCGAATCGAACGGTATCCCGCATCACGCTGCTTGGGTGTCAGATCCACCTGTTCCACCTTTTTTCCTCCGACCGTAGCCGTGCCGCGGTACTGCATGACAAAGTCTTCGTCACTCAGCCGGAAGAAACGCGCCGGATTGGAGAGCAACGACGGGTCGTTCGGACGGGGCGTCTCCAGGGTTGCCTCCTCCTCTTGGGTATTGTAGGTATAGAGCAACTTGCCGTCGCAAAAGAGCTCGTAATCGTTCACCTGTACATAGTAGCGCGAACCACTCACCACGATACGCCCTGGGAGCGCCGTAAACTCACCCTCCATGGTTGCCGTAAATCGAAGTTCATACGCCTTGTAGCCATTCATCTGGGTCGAGAGCTTTTGAATCAGGCCTTGCGCCGTAGGATCGGCCCATCCCTGGATCACGCTTGCGCAACCCCATAAAACCAACAACCATCGGTATATCTTCATCTTTTTTCTCAGTTTTTCAGTCCTCACGCGGCACACCGCGCAACGCTCTTTTCCTCGCAACGCTTTACTGCTGTATCTACAACGCAAAAACGCCCTCGATTCTTATCTCGTGCCCCAACCCTCCTCCAAAAAAGCAGACTCCGGACGCGGCACCACACCTCTTTTC
>JAQUZZ010000149.1 GCA_028691095.1 Alistipes sp.
ATCGACTGCACAATATGCGTACCTTGGGGTCGATGCCTCCTCACAAACAGATGAAGATCACCAGCGAGACGATCTATCTGTTTGCCCCCTTGGCCTATCGTTTGGGATTGTTTGCCATCAAAAGCGAACTGGAGGATCTCTCTCTGAAGTATCGTTTTCCGGAGGATTACCATCAAATCCAAGCCAAGATCGAGGAGACCGAAGCGGATCGAAGCCGATTCATCGAGAAGTTCAGCGCCCCGATCATCGAGAAGCTCAAGGAGAACGATATTGATTTTGAGGTTTCGAGCCGTGTCAAGTCGATCTACTCGATTTGGGCTAAGATGCAACGCAAACACATCACCTTTGAGGAGATCTACGACCTGTTTGCCATACGCATTGTCTTTCGCCCCTCACCGCTTATTCCTGAGAAGTCGCAGTGTTGGCACATCTACTCGCTGGTCACCGACATCTATAAACCCAAACCCGACCGCATCCGCGACTGGGTCAACATCCCGAAGGCCAACGGCTACGAAGCCCTGCACTCGACCGTCATGGGACCCGACGGAGTGTGGGTCGAAGTACAGATCCGCTCCCAACGGATGGACGAAATTGCCGAACGAGGTTTTGCCGCCCATTGGAAATACAAATCGGGGATCAACTCCAAGGAGGAGGGAGAGTTCGACCGCTGGATGAAACAGGTTCGCGAAGCCCTAAACAGCTCGACGGACAATGCCGTGGAGTTCTTGGACAACTTCAAGTTAAGCCTCTACACCTCTGAAATTGTGGTTTTCACCCCCAAAGGAGAGTCGCGCACCTTGCCCCAAGGAGCCACCGCACTCGATTTTGCCTATGAGATTCACTCCAAAATCGGCAATAGTGCCATGGGAGCCAAGATCAATCGCAAGATCGAGTCGATCTTTGCCCCGATCGGTAGTGGCGACCAAGTGGAGATCGTCACCTCCAAGAATGTCAAACCCAAGGCCGAATGGCTCGATCATGTGGTCACCGCCAAGGCCAAGCAATCCATCATGGGATTCCTCAAAAAGGAGAATCTCAACAACATTGCCAACGGTATTGTCCTTTTTGAAGGACGCCTTCGGGAGTTCGGGATTCTACCCAGTGCCCGGGTCTTCCGCAAGGTGCTCCCCGCTTACGAGTGCGCCAATAAGGATGAATTTTACAGCAAACTGGGCGCAGGGATTCTCAAACTCGATGGATTGGAGCGCGTTTTACGCCAAAATGCGGCCAACAAAGTATTGAAATTCTGGACGCTCCAGATTCCCAATCCCTTCCGCTTTTTGGGCGGAGAGGACAAAAAACGCAAAAGCCAGGTCATCACACCGCGTCATCCGGTCGAGACGGTCGACGATCCGCAATTCATGATTGCCTCCTGCTGCAATCCCATTCCGGGCGATGAGGTGGTGGGGTATAAGAATCCGGTCACCGGCAAAATCGTCGTCCACAAGAAGAGCTGCAACGAGGCAATCAAACTGGCCGCACAACACGGCAACACCCTGACCCCCGTCACTTGGTCGAGCCAGAAGGCGATGTCCTACCTTTCGGTGTTGGAGGTGCGCGGAATCGACCGCATCGGCATCTGGATGGAGCTCTCTCAGGTGATCGCCGGAGAGCTGAATATCAACATTCGGGAGGTACATCTGCAAAGTCACGACGGCATCTTCGAGGGAAAGATCAGTCTCTACGTCAAAGACACCAAAGACCTCAAACGGATTATGGATCAAGTGATCCACATCAAAGGAATGGAGCAGGTCAACCGGATGGAAAACAAAATAGAATAACCTCATTCTCCCCTTGCTATGGATGGATTTGAAAAGTTACTCCCCATCGTGCTGATGATTGCCGTTTCGATCCTCTTCTCGGCACAGAAAAAGAAGGCTCAATCGAAGAGCGCAACACCCCCGACCGCTCCGCAACCCAAGGAGGAGTCCCCTTGGGATGAGTTAATGCGTGAAATCAAGAAACTCCAAACGCCAGAGGAGGAGCTCCGTCAACCTACGCAGATTCCCTCTTCCCCCGCGATGTCGCAACCGACCCCAACGGCCACGCCCTTGGAGGCCAGTCAGCCCATCGAGGAGGAGGCCGAACCCTTCTCCTACGACGAAGAGACGATGGAGGAGTTGGAGCGTCAACCGATCCGTTCCTATGAAGAGCCCGAAGCCCTTCCCCTCGCTTCGTCCTCTGCTACGCTGGCCGCTGTGACCGACACCCCACAAGCTACCCCATCTTCTCACCCGGCAACCTCCCCAGAAGAGGAGTCCACCGCTCCCCGCTTCCCTTGGGGTGATACCTTCGATCCGCGGATGGCGGTACTCTATTCCGAAATTCTAAAACCCCGATTCTAAGATTTTCAGACGAAGGAAGACGCTTCCATGATCCACAGGGAATGCGCATGAATCCGTCTGCACGAACGCTTTGTGATCCTGATTGATGAGACACCTGTTTTATATCGGCCTACTTGGAGGGCTATGCCTTGGAGTGTGTGGCTGTCACACCTCCTCCTCTTCCAAGAAACCCCAAATTACCGTCAGCATCGAACCGCTGCGTACCCTCACGGAACAGATCGTCGGTTCCGACTTTGAAATTACAACCTTGGTTCCCTCCGGAGCCAGCCCCGAGACCTACGAACCCACCGCGGTGCAAATGAAAAGCGTGGCGCATTCGCTCTTCTACATCGACATCGGCTTGATCGACTTCGAGCAACGCTTGGAGCACTCGATTCGCGAAAATATGCCCCAAGTGGAGGTGCTATCCACCTGCGAAGGCATCCCAGTGTTGGAGGGTCATTGCGGACATACGCATGCAGAGCCTGCGTCGCCCCTCCCCTCAGAAGAGGAGGCCTCGTCGCATGACGAGAAGTTGCACCAGGGTCATGGGGTCGACCCCCACATCTGGCTTGCCCCTGAAACCTTGAAAACCATCGTTCAGAATATCTATACCGGCATTGCCAAACGCTTCCCCGACTCGGTGCAGTATCAGCAACGCTACGAACTTCTGCGCACGCGCCTTGACACGTTAGATCAAGCGTTGCGTGCCCAATTTACCACAGACCCCAAGGCCTTTCTCATTTTCCACCCCGCCCTCACCTACCTGGCACGTCAGTACGGCTTGCGGCAGATCTCCATCGAAAATGAGGGCAAGGAGCCCTCGGCCAAGGATCTGAAGACCTTAGTCGACTCGGTACGCACCTACGGCATCCGCAACATCTTCTATCAGCAACAGTTCAGCCGCACCACCGTGGAGATGATGGCGCGGGAGTTGAATCTTCAGCCGGTGGCACTCGATCCGTTAGCTCCGGAGGTATTGGAGAATCTTGCCACCATCGGAACATTAATCTCGCAACCATGACCCTACTCTCACTGCACGATGTATCGGTACATTTCGGGAGTTTGGAGGTGTTGAGTCACGTCAACTTGGAGATTGCCGAAGACGACTTCATCGGCATGATCGGCCCCAACGGAGGAGGCAAAACCACCTTAGTACGTACCCTCCTCAAAGCATTACCCTACACGGGAGAGGTGCGCTATGGCTCGGCGTTGGAGGAGAACGGCATCCGTCGCATCGGCTACCTGCCCCAGTTCACCGAGATTGATCGCTCCTTTCCCATTTCGGTGCAAGAGGTGGTGCTCTCCGGATTGCAATCCCGCAAACGCCTCTTCGGACGCTACGCGACAACCGACAAACAACGGGTTAGCGAACTGCTGCACCTCTGTGGCATCGAGGCGCTGGAACATCGCCCGTTGGGTACGCTCTCCGGCGGAGAGATGCAGCGCACATTGCTGTGCCGCGCCCTGATCTCCAATCCCAAACTGTTGATCTTGGACGAACCCACCAATTTCGTCGATAACCGATTCGAGGAGACCCTCTACGCCTTGCTGCGTCGTCTGAATCACGAGATGGCCATTTTGATGGTCTCTCACGATCTGGGAACAATCTCCTCTTATGTTCGCACGATTGTGTGTGTCAATCGGCACGTGCATCGTCACAACTCCAACATCATCACCTCCGAACAGTTGCACAACTATCATTGCCCCATCCAGGTGATCACCCATGGCGATGTTCCCCATACCGTGTTGGCACGCCACAAGGAGTAACCGAATCGCTTCCACCGCGAAGTGTCGCATCCCCAGATAGAAACCCCACAAAAATCTCCCCTTTCCACACGACTTGGCGGGGAATTTGCGACACTGCGGAGCCATGACACTTCCTCATCCTCCCGTCGAAGATAGCGCCTTGGTGCAGTGGGCTCACCAAGTGTTGGTGCGTTTGGGATTGAAACCCGAAACGGCTCATCTGCTCGATCAGTTTGTCATCATTGCGGCCATTCTGCTGACCGCATGGTTGATGGATTGGCTCTTTCGCACCGTACTGCTCGCTGTCGGGCAACGCATTATCCGCCACACCCAACGCCGCTGGAGCGAACTCCTCTTGAATCGCCAAGTGCTTCGCAAATTCTCGGATCTCACGCCCGTCGCCTTCGTATACCTCCTCATTCCGCTCGCCTTTCCCGCACAATCTCACCTTCCGGTGCTCATCCGTAAGATCTGTGTGATCTACGAGATCTTTGTCTTCACCTTGGTGCTGAATGTGATCCTCAAAGTCTTCTTCGGACTGCTCAGCCTCAAAGATGTCAAACACGAACGTCCCCTCAAGGGGTTGCTGCAACTGCTCCAGATCGGACTCTTCTGTGTGAGCGGCATCGCCATCGTGAGTCTGCTCTTCGGACAGTCTCCCCTCAGACTGCTGACCGGGCTGGG
>JAQUZZ010000150.1 GCA_028691095.1 Alistipes sp.
CCCACGGGCAACAAGAGGGGCGTTCCGACCCCTGTTTCAACCGCTCCATCCGAGATCATATACATGGCATTAATCATCGAAAGCGCCGCAGGTGTTCCTCGATAATTGCCATAATAGGTAGAGGTTCCCGACACGCAAGGGAAGATCTCCATGTATCCGCTGTAATTCGATTCTCCCTCGGTGACCAAGATACGCGGGGTAGCCAATGAGGTCGAACCTCCGCTGTCCGCGGATGAATCACTCTCACAACCTCCCAACCCGGCGAGAACACACAGGAATAAAGGTAAAATGATACGCATAAGATGCCGTGAGTTCGATGATGTGCCGTTCAACAAATAGGTCATCGAAACCAGCGCAGAAACAGGGCGGAGAACATCGAACTCACGGCGACAAAACTCCACCCCAAGATTTCACCCACGGCTTCGATCCGAAAGGCACACTCCGAAGCTCACAGCGCGCCCTTCTGTCTGAACGGCATGATGCAAGAGCTATGCCATTTGCAGGCTCTTGCTTCGGGAAGGGTAAACATAACGTGTGGCGTACAGCCGCAATTTCTTCGGCACGCCACACGCTATGTTTACTCCCCAATCTCACTCAACTCCAACCATCGCATACTCTTCTGGTCGATCGCCTCGATCACTTCGCCAATTCGTACCGAGCGGGAGGTCAGCTCCTCCACGGAGAGGTTCCCCTTGCTGAGGAGGCTCTCAATCTCACGTTTCTCCTGTTCGAGTTGTGCCAGCTCCTGCTCCAAAAGCTCCATCTCACGCTTCTCCTTGTAGGAGCGTTTGCGCTTCCCCTCAGGAAGCGCGGTGCGTGGAGCTGGAGTTTCGGTTTTACGCAACGTCTCTCGCGTCTCGGCGGCTGCCGCATGCGCTTCGGCCTCCTGCAACGTTTGCCACTCCAGAAAGTCGCTGTAATTGCCCGGAAAATCCTTGACCACCCCCTCGCCTTGGAAAACCAAGAGATGATCGACCACCTTATCCATAAAATAGCGGTCGTGTGAGATCACAATCAGACACCCTCCGTAACTCTGGAGATAGGCCTCCAAAACCTGAAGCGTCATAATATCCAAGTCGTTGGTCGGCTCGTCCAGAATCAAAAAGTTCGGATTCTGCATCAAGATGGTACACAGGTAAAGGCGGCGACGCTCGCCCCCGCTCAACTTCCCGACGATGTTATATTGCGTTTGGGGCGAGAACAGAAACATTTGCAGAAATTGAGAGGCACTCAGGTGGCGTCCGTCGCTCAACTCGATCTGTTCGGAGAGTGCCGTCACCACGTCGATCACCCGATCCTGCTCCCCGAAGGACAACCCCTCCTGTGCATAGTAACCAAAGCGCACCGTCTCTCCGATGTCAATCACGCCTCCGTCAGGCGGAACCACCCCCATCAGCAATTTGATAAAGGTCGATTTTCCCGTGCCGTTCTCCCCGATGATTCCCATCTTCTCGTAACGGGCAAACAGATAGTTGAAATCGCGGAGAATCACCTTGTCGCCAAAAGATTTCGAGAGTCCCTTTACTTCAAAGATCTTTTTGCCGATGTAGGTGGCCTGCACGTCAAGATGCACAGCCCCCTCTTCGCGACGCTTGCGCAGCCGCTCTTCCAGATCGTGGAACGACTCGACCCGCGAGCGCGCCTTGGTGCCGCGGGCTTGGGGTTGCCGACGCATCCACTCCAACTCACGACGATAGAGGTTGCTATCATGCGAACGCTGTGCCTCCTCGGTGTCGAGACGCTGTTGCCGCAACTCCAAGTAACGACTATAATTTCCCGTGTAGGTATAGATCTTTTGATCCGAAATCTCGTAAATATCGGAACACACACGATCCAGAAAGTAACGATCGTGCGTCACCATCAACAACGCCAACCGCGTATGCGACAGATACTCCTCCAGCCAGAGGGTCATCTCCATGTCCAGATGGTTCGTCGGCTCGTCCAGAATCAGCAACTCGGGTTCGCAAATCAGCGCATTGGCCAACGCAATGCGTTTGATCTGCCCACCGGAGAGTTGTTCGGTGGGCTGGGTGAAGTTCGTAATCTTGAGTTCGGTCAGGATCTGCTTGATGCGAGATTCATAGTTCCAAGCCTGATGGACATCCATCTCGGCCATGGCGCGATGCAACGCATCACCCTCACCCGACTCCAGTGCGGTTTCGTACGCGGTAATTGCCCGTAACACCGGAGTGTCACCCTGCAAACAAGCCTTCAAAACGGTGCTCCCGATGGGGAAGTGAGGATTCTGCTCCAGGTAGGCGATCTTCAGATCGCGACGAAAGGTGATCCGTCCCTGCTCATAGGGCTCCTTGCCGACAATCATATCGAGCAGCGTACTTTTACCGGTGCCATTGCGGGCAATCAACCCAATGCGTTGATTCTCGTCCACCGAGAGGGTGAGCCGATCGAAGAGTTGCAGATCGCCGAACGATTTGGAGAGCGATTCCACTTGAAGATAACTAAGAGCCATAGGCGGGTTTGTCGCGTTTTTCAATAGACAAAGATAGCACGTTTTGAGAGGGCATCCAACATACCGCACCATAAGCCGAACGATTTGTCGCGCTTCCCTCGCTCCTTCCGATCGAAGGAGGAAAAATTCAAGTTATCTTTGTCCTTCGCACCATGGCCTCGCCTTGTGGCGGAGCATGCACCCCCGAATGCATCGAGCCGATCAAATCTATCCCGTAATGAAAGGACTGAACCCCTCTTTTCCCTATCCCGAGAGCCCGAAAGAGGCGATCTCGGAGAACTATTTTGGCACCGAAGTTCCCGATCCCTATCGTTGGCTGGAAGAGGAGCAGACTCCGCGCACCCGGCAATGGATGACCCAACAGAATCGGTTGACCCGCGAAGTGCTGGATGCCTTACCCTCACGTCCGGCGATTCACCGTCGCCTCTCCACGCTGTGGAACTACACCCAATACAGCCCACCCGAACGCCACGGGGAGTATCTCTACCTCTTCATCAAAGAGGGATTGCAGCCCCAGAGCGTTCTGTGGCGATGCCGTCATCCCGAGGAGCCGCTCGAATGTTTTCTGGATCCCAATCACCTCTCCGACCACGGAACCTGCGCCCTGACCGCACACGCATTCTCTCCGGACGGCCGATACATGGCCTATGCAATGGCCGAATCGGGTTCGGACTGGAGCACCCTGCGCATCCGCGACACGACCACCGGTCAGGATCTACCGGATCAGATCCATTGGGTCAAATTTGCCTGTGCCGTATGGTGTAGCGAGGGCTTCTATTACAGCGGTTACGAAGCTCCGGCCGAGGGGCTTGCTTCACACGAACAGACCCATGGGCAACAGCTCTACTATCATCGACTCGGAACGCCTCAATCGGCAGATCGGCTCCTCTATGCCGACCCCTCACACCCCTTGCGCTACCTCCATC
Source organism: Alistipes sp. (assembly GCA_028691095.1). Classification (GTDB taxonomy): domain Bacteria; phylum Bacteroidota; class Bacteroidia; order Bacteroidales; family Rikenellaceae; genus Alistipes_A. Next base: position 3,397 of record JAQUZZ010000150.1, read on the forward strand.
CGGCCGTCGATCGGGAGGGGCGGTGGCTGGTGCTGATGCTCTCCGAGGGAACCTCAGGAGTAGAGGTGCGCTATGGATCGACGGAGGGTGCCGAGCCACTGAAGACCCTGTTTGCAGGATTCGATCACGACTACACCTGGGTTGGAGGCGAAGCGGACAAAATATGGCTACACACCAATCAAGGAGCTCCCAACGGACGCATCATCGAGGTCTCGCTTGCCGAAGAGACTCCCGTGGTGCGGGAATTGATCGCCTCCACGCCCGAGGAACCCATCGAATGGGTGCATCGCGTGGGCTCGGCACTGTTTGTCGGCCGATTGCGTGAGGCGTGCAGCGTGGTGAGCCACTACGCCCTCGACGGAGCATTGCTGCGTGAGGTGAAGCTCCCCGGAGAGGGTACGGTCACCGGATTTGAACCCTCCGTCACGGAGGCCTCAGCGTGTTACTACGGATACACCGACTATACCCACCCCACCGAACTCTACCGCTATGACCCCACAACGGGTTTCTCTTCTCTCTTGTGGCGTCCGGAGCTTCCTTTCGATCCAGCGTCTTGGGTCACCGAACGACAGTGGGTCTCTCGGGAAGACGGTACACGCCTTCTGGTGTCGCTGGTCTATCGTCGCGGTCTGCAACCCTCCTCCGAGACACCCCTCTACCTCTACGGATATGGGGGATTCAACATCAACCTGACCCCCACCTACTCCCCCTTGGCACGCTGGATTGCCGAACAGGACGGAATCTATGCCGTAGCTACGCTGCGGGGTGGCGGTGAGTTCGGGGAGGCGTGGCATCGTGCCGGAATGCTGGAACAGAAGCAGAACGTCTTCGACGACTTCATCGCCCTTGCCGAACATCTGATTGCCATAGGTTACACCTCTTCGCGACGACTGGCCCTTGCCGGAGCCTCGAACGGAGGGCTACTGGTCGGGGCTTGCATGACCCAACGCCCCGATCTGTTCGCCGTCGCCCTTCCCTCGGTCGGGGTGCTGGATATGTTGCGTTATCATCGCTTCACGGTGGGATGGGGTTGGGTTGTGGAGTATGGCTCGGCAGAGGATCCGACGCAATTTCCGACACTCTATCGCTACTCTCCCCTGCATCGAATTCGGCAGGGATGCGATTATCCGGCCACCCTTATTACCACGGGCGATCACGACGATCGGGTGGTTCCGGCACACTCCCTAAAGTTTGCCACCACGCTGCAACAAGCCCAAGGGGGCGCACCTCCGATTCTCCTGCGCATCGAGACCGAAGCCGGTCATGGTTTGGGAAAACCCACGGCCAAACGCATCGACGAACAAATCGATCAGATGGCCT
>JAQUZZ010000151.1 GCA_028691095.1 Alistipes sp.
ACCGGGGTTCGATCTACCGAAAAGTGTATTGTCCACAAATAGCACGATGTGCCTAAAAACTAAAAGTCTATGTTTAAAAATCACCCTAAAGGATTACTACCCGCCGCATTAGCCAACCTGGGAGAACGCTTCGGCTTCTACACCATGATGGCTATTTTGGTGCTCTTTCTCATGTCGAAGTTCGGATTAGACCGCACTTCGGCTGGCGTCATCTACACCGCCTTCTATTTTGCCATTTACTTCTTGGCTTTTGTCGGAGGACTTATTGCCGACCGTACCCGCAACTACAAGGGTACGATCTTGCTCGGTCTGATTCTGATGGCCGTCGGATATGCGATCATCGCCATTCCGACCCCCACTCCGGTTACCAATCTTCCGTTGTTTCTGGGCATCACCTGCCTGGGACTTCTGGTAATTGCGTTTGGTAACGGACTCTTCAAAGGCAATTTGCAAGCACTTGTAGGTCAGATGTACGACAACGACCAGTACAATAAACATCGGGATGCCGGCTTCTCCATCTTCTATATGTTTATCAACTTAGGGGCTATCTTCGCTCCGCTGGCTGCCATCGGAGCCCGCAACGGCTGGTTGCACCACCAAGGATTCGCCTACGATCCCGACCTACCCGATCTTTGCCATCGTTTCCTGTCCGGCACCCTGAGCGGCGAGGCCACCGAACGCTTCAGCACCTTGGCCTCCCAAGCCACCCTCTCCGGAACACCGAGTGACCTGACCCTGTTTGCCCAAAATTACCTCAACGCCTTCACCACCGGTTTTCACTATGCCTTTGCCATCGCCATTGTGGCCATGGTGATTTCACTGGTTATCTACCTCTCGGCACGTCGCAAGATGCCCGATCCCAAACCCCTTGGCAAAGCGGGAGCCAAAAATCCGGATTTCCAGCAGAAGGAGCTTTCGGTGCGTGAGATAAAACAGCGCATCTGGGCTTTGATTGCTGTCTATGCAGTGGTGATCTTCTTCTGGTTCTCTTTCCACCAGAACGGACTGACACTCACCTTCTTTGCGAAGGACTACACCATTCTGAATCTCTTCGGCATGGAGATTTCCGCCGAGTTCTTCCAATCCATGAACCCCTTCTTTGTGGTCTTCCTTACCCCGATTGTTTTGGCCTTCTTCGGATGGCTTCGCTCCAAAGGCAAAGAGCCCTCGACTCCTGCCAAGATCGCAATCGGAATGGGAATTGCCGCTGCCGCTTATGTCTTGATGACCCTCGGTTCGATCGGTCTTCCTTCGGCCGCTGCCGTCGAGAGCATGGGTGGGCTGCCCGACGCGGAGAGTGTCACTCCCTTCCTGTTGATCGGCACCTATCTGATCCTCACCTTCGCGGAGCTCTTCATCAGTCCGCTGGGCATCTCCTTCGTCTCGAAAGTAGCTCCTCCTCAATATCAGGGTTTGATGCAAGGCGGATGGTTGGCCGCTACGGCCATCGGCAACAGCTTGCTCTTTATCGGCGCACTGTTCTATGAGAGTTTGCCGATTTGGTTGACTTGGACGCTGTTTGTGGGGGTTTGTCTGCTCTCCATGGCCTTGATGTTCGGAATGTTGCGGTGGCTGAATCGCATCACGGCATAGACGACCGAAACACCTACTCTACCAAAGCCCGAAACCCTCTTTCGGGCTTTGTGCTTTTCTCATGCACCCTCCTCGACCCATGGAGGTGATTTTTTTGTATCTTTGACTGAAATTCGAGTTGATCGTTTCGAGGAAAACCGCCTGAAAGGCGCTCTTATCCTGCACTTTCCGACTCCGAATAGGCCTCTACGGCAAGCAATTATCCAAGACACGACACTATGAGCACGCTCACTTTCTTAGGCACAGGCACTTCACAAGGGGTTCCGGTCATCTCTTGCGGATGCTGGGTTTGCCGCTCGACCGACGAACGAGATCAACGCCTTCGCACCTCGGCACTCTATCGTCAGGGCGACACCACGATCCTCATCGACGCGGGTCCCGACTTCCGACAACAGATGCTGCGCGCCAAGGTACAACGGCTGGATGCCATCCTGCTCACCCACGAACACAAAGATCACATCGCCGGCATCGACGACGTCCGTGCCTTCAATTACACCTCAGGGCGTGCCGTGGAGATCTATGCCGAGGAGCGGGTACAACGCCGTGTGCGACAAGATTTCGACTATGCCTTCTCGGAACACCCCTACCCCGGGGTACCCGAAATTCAGCTTCACCCCATCGAGGAGAACACCCCGCTGCGAATCCGCGATGTCGAGATACTTCCGATTCGCGGACTCCACTACCGATTGAAGGTGTTCGGGTTCCGCATCGGGTCGATGGCCTATCTGACCGATATGAACCACATCGAGGAGGCGGAGTTGCAGAAGATGGAGGGGATTGACACCCTGATTATCAATGCCCTGCGCAAAGAGCATCACCTCTCGCATTTCACCTTGGATGAAGCATTGGCCATCCGTTATCGTTTACAGCCCCGCGTCTGCTATCTGACGCACGTCTCCCACCAAATGGGGCGTCACGCCACCGAGGAGAAGGCGCTGCCCGAGGGGGTTCATTTTGCCTATGACAATCTGGTGATTGATCTACCCGACCAGCCCCTCAAGCACCCCATAGTGTAAGGGATTGTCCCTTCACTCCGACAGGCTGAAGGTCGCAAAACCGACTGCCGATCGCCCCAACACCGAAAAATGATGGAAAAACTACTCTTAATTACCCCTCCGTTCGTTCAGGTCAACTGCCCCTATCCGGCCACGGCCTATCTCAAAGGCTACCTGCAACGTCGAGGATATGCGGTCAGCCAATACGACCTCTCGATCGAGCTGATCGGGGCACTCTTCACGCCGGAGTTTCTGTCGCAGGTTTTTGATGCAGCCCAGTCCTTTGAGGAGGAGAATGTGCAGCAGCTCTATGCCCTACGCGAACGTTACTTGCGCACCATAGAGCCCGTGATGGACTTCCTGCGGGGAAAAGACCCAACGCTGGCCAATCGCATCTGCAATAGCGATTTCCTGCCCCAAGGCACACGTTTCGAGCAGATGGACGATCTGGATGAGATCTTCGGCCCCTTGGGACTGAGCGAATGCGCCCGTTACCTCTGCACGCTCTACCTGCAAGACCTGAGCGACCTGCTACGTAGCGTCGTATCCGAACACTTCGAGATTGTCCGCTACGGAGAACGCATCGCACTCTCCATTGAGTCGTTTGCCAAGATCGAGGCGGAAATTCTCACGCCCCCCAACGCCATCGAACAGCGGATGATCGAACTCTTGGAGGCTCAGATTCAGCAGGAGAACCCCACGCTGGTCGGCTTCACCATCCCCTTTCCCGGGACGTTGCCCTCGGCCTTGCGTTGTGCCCGCCATCTGCGCGAGCAGCATCCCCAGATCCGCATCCTCCTGGGTGGGGGCTACCCCGCCACCGAATTGCGAAGCATGAGCGATCGGGGGATCTTCCGTTATATCGACTACTTGATCTTGGACGACGGCGAAGTGCCGTTGGAGCGCATCCTCAGCGGAGGCGATTTGGTGCACACCTACACCCGCGAGGGCTACCACGAGGGAGAGGGGCGCATCACGCATTTAGAGCGCGGATGTCCCGATTTCGAGGGGCTTCCCTTCGATCGCTATCTCTCGCTGATCGAGGTCAACAACCCCATGCACCGGCTCTGGAGCGATGGACGGTGGAACAAAATGATGCTGGCACACGGCTGTTATTGGGCCAAATGTGCCTTCTGTGATACCTCCTTAGATTACATCGGCCGCTACGAGAGCGTGCCGGCCGCGACGCTGGTCGACTGGATGGAGCAGGTGATGGCACAGACCGGAAGTCGAGGTTTCCACTTTGTGGATGAGGCGGCTCCGCCCCGTCTGTTGCGCGACCTCTCGATCGAGATTCTCCGACGTGGCCTGAGTGTGACGTGGTGGACGAATCTGCGCTTCGAGCGTAGCTACACCGAGGATCTCTGTCTGCTGATGGCCGAGGCGGGATGTATTGCGGTCTCCGGAGGGCTGGAGGTAGCCTCCGACCGGTTGTTGGCCTCGATGCACAAGGGGGTCACAATCACACAGGCAGCCACCGTCATGCGCAACCTGAATCGAGCCGGCATCCTGACCCACACCTACCTGATGTACGGATTCCCGACCCAAACGCTTCAGGAGAGCATCGACGCGCTGGAGGTCGTACGTCAGCTCTTTCAGGCCGAATGGATCGCTTCGGCCTTCTGGCATCGCTATGCTATGACAGTGCATAGTCCCAGCGGATGTTATCCGCAGGAGTATGGGGTGAAACGACGCAATGCCCACGTCCACACCTTTGCCAACAACGAGGTGGCCTTTGTGGAGAATCGCGGCTACAACATTGCACAAGTAGGAGAGGCGCTCAATGAGGCCTTGGCCAACTATATGTACGGCTGTGGACTCGACCGCCCCGTGCACAAATGGTTCGCGGGCAAAGCGCAGCCCACTTCGCTGCGGCCGACCCTGATCGAGGAGTTGGAGATTGCACCCGATGAGGCACGGCTCTTCCGCCCCGAGGGACGGATCGTATGGATCGGGGCAACGCTCCCCACGCGGACACCCGATGGGTTGCTGCTGCGTTCCGCCTCCGAGAGCCGCACCCTGCAACTCCCCGCCTCCGATGCCGACTTTCTGATGAGGCTCTTGCCTTTGGCGGCCGATCTGTCTCATCCGCTCACGATGAACGAGGCCTCAGCCCTCTATACAG
>JAQUZZ010000152.1 GCA_028691095.1 Alistipes sp.
GATCTTCTGCGAGAGTTTGTACAAGGGGTGCTGTTGGTTCAGGAGATCATCCAAGGAGGAGAACAAACCGGGAGTGTGTTGGGTTGTGCTTATCATAAAATCTGCAAGTTTCTATATCCAAAAATACTGAAACTTGCAGATTTTTACAAGTATTTTAACTCTTATTTTATTGATAATCCGTAATTTGTTGGATTGTTAAGGGTCGACTATTTAACATATAGAAAATTATGTCCTACGCAGCGTTGCAATGATCGACCACACGTTAGTGCTGTTTTTTAAACAGCACGCTTCATTCATATTATCTTCCCTAAATCCCCTCTTAAAATAAGAGGGGACTTTGTCGCAATTTGTGACACAAATTGCTCCTCAGCGGTATGATGAGTTCGAACAATTTTCGAACTCACGTTACATTAAAGGCCCTTATTGCATGAGCCCCTTTCGGTAGGGAATCGCGGAGGCGTGGCGACTATTTGGCCTCCAGCAGCTCGGCGCGATACCCGGCTTGTTGAACCGCTTGCATGATCTCCTCGGCCGGAAGATCGGTGAGGGTGGTCAGCCGTCGGTCGGGCGAAGTGAGATCGAAATGCCATGCTCCGGCAGGGAGAATGCGACGTAACGAAGCGTCAATTTTGACTACGCAACCGCCGCAACGTGCATTGGTTTTGAAAATCAGTGTTTTCATAACTTTGGTTTTAAAGATACACAGGGTGGAGATCCTGCCATTGCATTTCCAACGAAGCGACCCAAACTGCTGCTATTGCGCGATCTTTACCGACACCATGCGATGGTATCCTGCTGCCGAACTCACCGTAGAGTCCATGTGATGGTATAACGGTTGCAGGTTTTGATTGCAGGATTCGATCCGGAAGGTACCGTCGTGTACGATGATGGGCTCCTGTGCGGCTAATTCCAGTGGTGCATCGGCTTCATATCCCAAGACCAAAGGCCCGTACATGGCTTTGTAGAGCGTTTTGTCTTTAATATCCTGATTCTCCAAGGGCACCCAGGTGGGCTCAAAAGCATAACGGAACGTCAGCGTGTCTCCCGCTTGAAACGATTGGCATACCGTGAGGAATCCCTGCATAAAGCGTGCCTGAAGCGAGGTCTCGCCATTGAGCGTAATTTGCTCTGCGTGCATATAGGAGGGGGTGGAAAGCCGTAATCCGATCGGGTGTGAGGGTGCCTGCGTGAATACAAAGGAGACTTGGTTGCCGAACGGATAGTCGGTGTGTTGCTCCAAGGAGATTTGAGCGTCCGGCAGAGAGAGGGTGCTCTCGCGATAGAAGGGGACAATCACCGTGTCGCCTTGGGTGAAGTAGGTGTATTCGGCTGCACGTCCCAGTCCCTCGCCTCCGCGCATGGTGCAACACCAGTAAGCCTCGTCGGCATGAATGGCTAAGTCGGGGAAGACAACCCCCGTCGGGCGGTCGCATCCGAAGCCTCCGTTGGCACGTTGTGTGGCTCCCATGCCGTTGTAGTAGATCTTCTCGGCATCTTCGAGATATTGGGCGTTTCCGGTCGCTTGCCAGAGTTGGACAGCCACCAGATAGGAGTCGACGATGGCACACGGTTCGGTCCAGGTGTCATAGCGTTCAAACCAGTTGTAGTTCTCGTAGTTCTCGGTCATGCCGTAGGCTTTGTAGAGCGCCCATCGGGTTTCGACTTCGGGGATCAGGGTGGTGTCACCTGAGAGGGTGGCCCAACGTAACATCCCCCGCAGTGCGGTGAGCGAAGCGTGGGTTTGTGCCTTGATCTTCACCAGATCCATCCGTTTGAAGAGTGCGATCATCTGTTCGATCAGAGCCTTGGAGGAGTCGGAGGGAACGTATTGATAGGAGTGGATCAGACCCTCCATGCCGATGAAGACACAGCCGATATCCGAAGAGAGTCGCCATCCGTTGACCGTGTTCTGTACAGAGCCCGACATCTCACCGACACCGGCCACCCGTTCGTCGCTGGAGAGCGGATACTGTGAAACAAACGGTGCGATCGGAAGGAAAAGACTATCGACAATGGTGCGAGCCTCCTCCAGAACCTTCGGATCTCTCTTCCAGGCATAGTATTCGCAGAGGCCGCGCAGCAACCAGCCGTGTCCGGAGAGTTGTTGTTCGTCGACCATTCCTTCATGAATCGAACCCAAATAGCCTTTGGCGTTGAGCTTGCTGGGGAGCATCTGGATAAGGGTGTCCAGATACTTCGGTGTGCGGTGTGTGGCCTGAGCATCCAGCGTCAAGGCCAGAATGGTGCGTCCCTCCTTGTCGGCGGGCCATCCTCCCGATTCGGCCTCACTCCAGTAGACCTGAGCCGGTTGGTAGTATTCGGTCTCCAGTCGGTCGAAGTTGCGTTGGAGTCGATCGTTCAGTTCGCCACCAAGGGTGACCTGGTCGAATCCTGCTACTTTTGGAGCTTCGGATTGTGAAGTCGTATTGCATCCGGCAAAGAGTACAGCACAAGCTGCAACTCCCGCGGAGAGTAGGGAGTGAGCCTTTGTGCGATGAAATTTAGGTTGAGAATCCATGTTATGGGGTTTTGATATGAGTTTGATTGCAATAAGGAACTGTGCGTGCCCAAGATGAACACAACGAGGCGTTATTCGGTTTTGAAACGATGAATCTCCTCTTTCATCAATCGGAGGTATTGATCTTTCAGCGTGGCTGAGGGTTCGATGTCTTTGCTGACCTCCAAGCTGGGTTGCTCGCCCGTCGTCCACTCGTTCCAAGAGACGATCATGGCGAAATGGGTTCCAATCTGACGTGCCCGCGCAAATTGTTTCTTGAAGGTTTTCCCCCCTTCGCGACCCTGTGCAGGAATGGAGTCGGGTTGTCCTTGGGCTCGCGTGGCAGCGCAGACCACCATGCTCTCAGGGGTTCCCTTGTAGATCGGATAGGTTTGTTCGCCCCGATCCTCCCAAGACCAATAACCGTAACGACTGACGCGATCCTCGGAACGTAACGTGCGTTGCTCCGAGATGAACCCCGTCATCCATCGTACGGTAAACCGATCGTCCTTCCAATTGGGGGTTCCGGTGTGCCAAGGCGAGGGGGTGTCGGTGTAGACCACCAGAAGGGGTTTGCCTAAGTAGTACTGAATGAGGCGGGCGTAACGCGGATTGGAGATGTAATCCTTGTAGATCTGGTCGGCTTTCTTTTGCAGCCGCCCATCCGAAGCACTCTCCGGAGCTCCGGTGACCCCCAAGAAGATGCTGATGCGGGGATGGGGGTGTCCGGCACGATCCAGTTTGTCGTATTCGTCAAAAATAAGGTTGGTGGCGTCTTCAATCACATCCTGACGCCCTCCGACCCACAGCGTGTCGGGGTTGTAGGTGACGTTGTTCGACCAATCAATCCAGATGAAATCGACCCCTGCATCGGCGATCCACTCGGCGTGTTTGCGGATGATGCGTCGATCGCGAATATCGTACTTTCCCAGCATCGGGGTGTCCCAAGTTTTCCCTTGCCAGAGGGATTCGTCGACCCAGGTGGTGTAGGCGATGCCGACCTCCCGTTCACTGGGAGGAACAGGGGTGACGGAGCCACGCCCATCGGCTGCAAAATCGGGATCTTGTACGATGGGGGCTAAGGTTTGTGCACAGAGGGAGAGCGAACTCCATAGTACACCCAGCAACGAGAGAGTACAACAACGTTTCATAAAGTTAGGTTTAAGCACAGCGTGCTATTTGTTAGCAATCCATACATCGGTATATCTGTCATATACCGTGACGAAAGGGTGTAATAATGCTTTAAGCATTATTTAGTAGTAGGTGTCTACAAAAATAGTGAGAATATCTGAATATCTCAAAAACGATCGTTCGGCGACAAATGAGGGGGCAATAAACGCGGTTCATCTGCGGAAAATCGAGGAAAAATCGAATTGACAAGGGACGAATCCCGCGAAAGAGCCCTGTCTTGCGATGCTTTCACTCTCCCGAATATTTTTCTCTCAAGAGGGATTTCTATCCCAGTTTTGTGACAAGATACGGTCTTTTAAATCACGAAGCAACAAATAGATACACCATGTTGCAAGAGAGAAGAGAGGGGGTAATACACCGGTTGTGCATCAAGGGCACGACGGTCTTATTTCTTGAAAAAATTGCATAAAATGCGACTCGGGTATTTGAAGTGTTGATTTTTTGCGTATATTTGCATCGTGATTCTGCTGCATTCGTCTAACGGTTAGGACGGTAGATTCTCAGTCTACAAATAAGGGTTCGATTCCCTTATGCAGTACGCAAAATGAGCGGAAGTGTTGAAAACCAGCACTTCCGCTCATTTTTTATATCAGACTCAAGGGGAGGCGGGGGTTGCGAAGCCGAGGATCGAAGATCCGGGCTTATGGGGCAAAAGAATTTTTATCGGACAGCAAGAACGTAAAGAGAAACGGAGAATTTTGTATTGACATTTCGGCTTTGAATGCAAAAAAAAGGCAGCGAGATTTTACACTCACTGCCTGTTTTCCTTTTGTACGAATCATCTTTGGGTACGATGATTCAGTATCTACGGGTTATTTGGCTTTTTCACGAATACAACGTACGCTCAATCCTGCATAAGTAGAGGCCTCAGCGATCGTCAAACGCTCATAAGAGGCATTCTTCATGAACATCATAGCCTGATTTTTCGAGGTGATGGCTCCAGTCGAAGCATTGACCGTATAGGATTTGCCCGTCGAGAGCATGATGAATGCATTGGATAC
>JAQUZZ010000153.1 GCA_028691095.1 Alistipes sp.
GCCATCCGGAGCATGAATCTGCGACAAGGTTGCCTGCACAGAGTCGGTCAACTCCCTTACATCTATATTCACCAAATCGCCCCCACAAAGCACTAAATCGGGCTGGGCACGCTCCACGCGAGCGACCACGCGATGCAAAAAGCGTCCATTGGCCGGCAGATTGCCGATGTGTACATCCGAAAAGAAGAGAATGCGGTAGCCGTCAAAAGCCGCGGGAAGTCGCGATGAGGTCAAGGTCACCGGCCGTTCCACGATTCGGTTCCGACCTCCGGTCACCCCCCACACCATCACTCCCAAGCACAAGAGGGCACACCACACTCCCACGCGAAAGCCAACCCGTCGAGGGGATCGCACAAAACACCATCGCACCCCATCGACTCCCGCACCCAACAAGATGAAGAGCTTCGGCAGGGTCACAACGCAAAAGAGGCCGATGGCCCACAAGATCCAGTGCAACGCACGGGTGGATTCGCCATCCGATTTCGCACGAAAAAAGGCCAAAGCCACCGCCACCGCTGCATAGCAGAGTCCCATTACGACCCCATACACCCTTCGGGGCCATCGCTGTGCAGGCCACTGAGCCCGCAATCGAAGCCACACCAAACGGTCAGCCGTCAGGCTACCCAGCGCAATAAGTCCGATGATAAGAAAAACCATTCTGAGTGTGTTCGCGTCATCGAAATGACCTAAAAGAGTTGTATATCTATGGTATCGGCATAAGTCAACACACGGGAAGGGTGTAGATCCGAAAAAGAGCGATCCCAACGAAGCGCCGATACCGTGTATCATGGAGGTAGTTAGACCTCTCCCTGTCGCACAATGGGATTATTTACTGAATCGCCGTGGCAACCAACGCATTGCAAACCCGTCGTTCACGACCTCCGTCCGAAGGACGATTCACCACTCCGGTGGGTCGTGTCCACAAAGTTGTGGAGCCTCCACCGTCGAGATTCACCACTTCCTGGAGTCCCATCCATTGCGCCACACAGGCCAATTCGCAGAGTGCCATGCCCTCCGCGCCCTTCTGTCGTCCATCCACCACCAACAGTACCACCGTGCCGTCGGCACGGACACCGGCACAAGTACGCGGATGGCGCGGTTCCGACTCATCCCAACTTCGCAGCGAGACACCCCCACTCACCAACAGCGGCCCCACCTCCATCACATCCTCGTAACGATCGACCGCCGTCGTCTGCTCCTCCTCACGGGGCATCCAAGGCAAAATCTGCAAATTACCCGACCGATCGACCGCCACCGCACCGCCAAAATCCGACGGAGTCTGTGCCGGACAACGATCGTCCACTCGCATATAACCACAAGCCACCGCCTGCGGGGTATCCATCCGGAAGAAGCCTCCGTTCACCGCCACCGTCGCATCGTGCCTCTGCCCCAATGCCGAGGTCTCGGTGCGCAGCGAGTCCTGCACCAGATCGAAACGAAAGGCTCCGGGCTTCAACTCCACATAGCAGAGTCGCTGATCGGAGTGAAAGAGTCGCAACTGGGTTTTGCGCACCGTCATCGCGCCACGCTGCTTCACCGTTTTCCAACGAGCCTCGTGCCACGCCATCGAATCGGCCGCCTCTTGCGCTGCTACACCCCGTCCACTGAGCCCCATCACGGCCAGCAAGACCCCTATTACTATCGTCTTTCTCATTCGCTTCTTTGCTTTTGGAATTGGAACAGAAACCTCGCTCCGTCTCCGTATCAAAACGCACAGATCGGGAAAATCGTATCTTCTCCTACTTCTGGTAGAGCTTCGAGAGATTCTCCTGCACTCGTTCGTCGAACAGATAATCGTCGTACTCCATGTATTTGTCCACCATACCCCGAGGCGTGATCTCAATGATCCGATCGGCCACCGTGTTGATGAATTCATGGTCGTGGGAGGTCATGAGTACCACTCCTTTGAACGTGGTCAACGCATTATTGAAGGCCTGTATCGACTCCAGGTCGAGATGGTTGGTCGGCGAGTCCAGCACCAAGGTGTTGGCCTGGCGAATCATCATCCGCGAAATCATACAGCGCATCTTCTCGCCTCCGGAGAGTACATTCACCTGTTTATAGATCTCCTCACCGCTGAAGAGCATTTTTCCCAAATAACCCCGCAAATAGAGTTCGCTGGTGTCCGAGGAGTATTGCGCCAACCAATCGACAATATTGAGCTGGGTGTTGAAGAAATCCGCATTGTTGAGCGGCAGATAGGCCGAATTGATGGTCACCCCCCACTCCACATTGCCGCTGTCGGGCTTGTCGTGTCCCATAATGATCTCGAACAGCGCGGTCACCGCACGCGGTTCGCGTGAGAGGAAGGCCACCTTGTCGCCCTTCTCGATGGTGAAGGAGATGTTGTCGAAGAGCGTCTCACCATGGAACGTTTTGCTCAGACCCTCCACGGCCAATACCTTGGTTCCCACCTCCCGCTCAGGCTGAAAGATGATCCCCGGGTACTTGCGCATCGAGGGTTTGATCTCCTCCACGTTGAGTTTTTCGAGCATCTTCTTTCGACTGGTCGTCTGCTTCGATTTGGCTACATTGGCACTGAAACGCTGGATGAACTCCTGCAACTCCTTGCGTTTCTCCTCCAGTTTCTTATTCTGATTGGCCTGCTGACGTGCAGCCAACTGACTCGACTCATACCAGAAACTGTAATTTCCGGCAAACAGGTTGATGTCGCTATAATCAATATCCACAATGTGGGTGCTCACCGAGTCCAGAAAGTGACGGTCGTGCGACACCACAAGCACCGTGTTCTCATAGTTGGAGAGGTAGTTCTCCAGCCACATGATCGTGTTGACGTCCAAGTCGTTGGTTGGCTCGTCGAGCAGCAGGTTGTCGGGCTGCCCAAACAACGCCTGCGCCAACAGCACCCGCACCTTCTCCTTCGCATTGAGGTGCCCCATCAATTCATAGTGGAGGTTCTCCTTGATTCCCAAACCACTGAGCAGCTCAGCCGCATCACTCTCGGCATTCCAGCCGTTCATCTCGGCAAATTTCTCCTCCAACTCTCCGGCTCTCAGTCCATCCTGCTCGGTGAAATCGGCTTTGGCATAGAGGGTCTCCTTCTCCTGCATAATCTGCCAGAGGGGTTGGTGTCCCATCAGTACGGTATTGAGCACCGTACATTCGTCAAACTCAAAGTGATCCTGACGCAACACCGACAGCCGCTCGTGGGGGCCAAAAGCCACCGATCCGCGAGAGGGCGTCACCTCCCCACTGAGCACCTTGAGAAAGGTCGACTTGCCCGCACCGTTGGCTCCGATCACACCGTAGCAGTTGCCCGGCGTGAATTTTAGATTAATATCCTTAAAAAGAACGCGTTTCCCGTATTGAACTTCCAGATTTGAAACTGTAATCATTCTGCTTTAATGGCTTTGATGTATAAGATTGGAGGGACAAAGATAGACTTTTGACAACGATCTTGCAACGATTTACGATGGATATGCCGGATTCTTAAAAACGCAAAGAACCTCTTTTCTACTGTAAAGTGCACTTTACAAGGAACAAGACCCTCCAAAAATCACATTTCGCCTCGATACGCTATAATATATATAACACATTGATTCATAATAAATAAGAGCTATTTCTCCAGTTTAAAAATCTCACACTTGTTCGATTTAGGACAAATATTCGCAAAAAAAAGAATATTTTATGAATTTATTATCTATCTTTGCCACTACTTATTATAGAAGTCGTCACATACACGACGTGTGAACACTCATAGATTATTCATTCAAAATTTATAACCATGAAACGCAACTTGCTATTATGCGGAATCGTCAGTGTAGGGTTATTGTCATCCTGCATTAAGGAGCCGGACAATGCAGTAAAACCCTCCGATTCGGGGACGAACAACGTAGCACACTTCTTAACCACCGAAGAGTATTCGGTTCCTATCCGTGCAGGATATGTAACGATCGTGAAAGTTGGAGAGGACACGGTAGCAACCGCCTCGACCCCTGTAACGATTTTGCTGCCCACCGGCACTCAACAATCGAAAGCCTCAGATGTGGAACTCTCGTATGTTCCTGTGGAGGAGTTTGGCAACAACATTGAGTCTGCGGGTAATTCGTATAAACTCTATCAGGTCGTTTGCTTCGAGGACTCCAAAGAGGGAGACTACGATTACAACGACTTTGTGTTCCACGTAAAGTACCAACGCAAAGGGAATATCTATGGATTTGGAATACAACCCATTGCGTTAGGATCGACCAAAGCCTTCGAGTTGGGATGTGTCGTTTATAAAGGTCAGACCCAATTGTTCAAAGGTGTGATTACCGAAAACGGCAATAGCTGTCGGACTCAATACTTCAAGGATCAGCAGGGATTCATTAATACCTCGGGGAACAAAACTATCAACCAAGTAATCGACGGCAAAGTAACTTGCTGGCATCAATATTTAGGCTCGACGGCTCATTGCTGGGATGTGTCGAAATGTGCCGATCAAGGAGCATTCCGTGTAGAGTGGTATCTGAAGTTAACGGACGGTTCAGAGCTCTATGCACTCTCCACACAATATGTCGATCAGTCGTTCGACAAAGATCACCTGCCGTATGGATTGGTAATCAGTGAAACAGGATACTCCTATACCGAGGGAAATAAGGTTTGTGGAAAAGATTGGTTCAACTACCCATTGGAAAGCGTGCACAGCCAAAATGTATATCCTGAGTTGTGGGATT
>JAQUZZ010000154.1 GCA_028691095.1 Alistipes sp.
GACTCAAAGCCGGTGAACCCGGGTAACGAAAGCAGCGCGTCGTCGAGCGGCCGCAGGATCTCCACATCCGTATCCATATAGACTCCTCCGTAGCGATACAGCGCCTCCAAGCGCACCACGTCGGTAACAAAGGCGAATTTACGCTGGGCATAAGCCTCACGGGTAAAGGCCAGACGGGAGAAGTCATAACTCTCTTCGTCCCATCGCATGATCTGGTAATCGGGAAGAAACTTCTGCCACGAAGCCAAACACTGCTCCGCCTGCTGCGGCATCTTACCGCGTCCAAACCAACAATAGTGAATAATTTTCGGTATCATAACGATCAAAATTTCAAAAAAGAGAGTCTTTGCAAGGCACTATGCGTTGCGACCCCTGATTTACGCGCAAACCACACGGCACTTCTCGCTTACAGTGCCCACAAAGGGAAAAGCGCACAACGGCAAAGAGCGTAAAACCAGAAAAGGCAATAGCCTCAGAAACAAAAGTAATATTTTTCAATCGTCTCCCCCCTTATTGAGCCTACGGATCATCCCAAAAAACGCATTTTATCGCTTTTAGATGATAAAATCCGCCATTTAAGCACACCGTGCCATATATTCGCAATCCACACCGCGGCATATCGGGTATAGACCGTGACCCAAGGGTTCAATCATTCTTTGAGGGCACTTATTCCTCTACGCGCTACGGATACAGGAACAGATTTTAGACGGCGGTTTTGAATTTTTATTACCTTTGTAAACTACAACATCCAACAGATATGGCATTACAATGCGGCATAGTGGGTCTGCCCAACGTCGGGAAGTCGACCCTCTTCAACTCTCTGTCGAACGCCAAGGCGCAATCGGCAAACTTTCCTTTCTGCACCATCGAACCCAATGTGGGCGTAATCACCGTACCGGACGATCGGATCGTCCAGTTGGCGCGGATCGACAACCCCAAGAAGATCATCCCCACGACCATCGAGATTGTCGATATTGCCGGCCTGGTGAAGGGGGCATCGCGAGGGGAAGGCTTGGGCAACAAGTTCTTGGCCAACATCCGAGAGACCGACGCCATCATCCACGTATTGCGCTGTTTCGACAACGACAACATCACCCACGTCGATGGAAGCGTCAATCCGGTACGCGACAAAGAGATTATCGACACCGAGCTCCAGCTCAAGGATCTGGAGACCGTCGAGAGTCGCATCAGCAAGACCCAGAAACAAGCCGCCACCGGGGATAAAACCGCCAAACGGCTCTTCGAGATTCTCTCCCGTTACAAGGCTGCCCTCGAACAGGGGAAAAGTGCCCGCACCGTGGAGTTGGACAAGGAGGATCGCAA
Organism: Alistipes sp.; assembly: GCA_028691095.1. Taxonomy (GTDB): domain Bacteria; phylum Bacteroidota; class Bacteroidia; order Bacteroidales; family Rikenellaceae; genus Alistipes_A. The sequence goes on from JAQUZZ010000154.1 coordinate 1,324, forward strand.
AGTGGCGTATGATTTGCACCTACTGACCGACAAACCGGTGCTCTACGTCTGCAATGTTGACGAACAGAGTGCCGCCACGGGCAACGCCTATGTGGAGGCCGTGCGCGCAGCGATCCACGAGGAGCACGCCGAACTGCTGGTCGTGGCCGCAGCCACCGAGGCCGACATCGCCGAACTGGAGACCTATGAGGAGCGACAGATGTTTCTGGAGGAGGTAGGACTCAAAGAGTCGGGAGTCAATCGGCTGATTCGCTCCGCCTATGCCCTGCTGAACTTAGAGACCTACTTCACCACAGGCCCCGACGAAACCCGAGCTTGGACCTACACGCGAGGAACCAAAGCCCCGCAGGCCGCCGGCATCATCCACACCGATTTTGAACGGGGATTCATTCGTGCCGAGGTCATTCGCTACGACGACTACGTCACCTTAGGATCGGAGAAGGCGTGTCGCGAAGCGGGGAAAATAGCCATCGAGGGCAAGGAATACGTCGTGCAGGATGGCGACATCATGCACTTCCTGTTCAACGTATAGCGGTTCCAAAGGGTCGAGGGGGTAAGATTTTGGAGCGTGAAGCCCAATCGAACGCGGACGCTGGATCGGAGGAATTCCGAGAAAGCACCCCCGCATGAATTCTCAAATCATTCATTGCATGCAACATACATTGGATCCTTCAACGCTGGGAACGATCGAAAACGGTTGGGTCTACGACCTCCTTCTCCAACTCGGACTCACGCCTACGCAGGCCGATCACTGGGATCGTTGGGTCATGGCGGCCCTTGTGCTGCTGATTGCCTACGTGGCCGACTGGCTCTGTCGTGAGTTGATGATGCGCGTGGTCAAAAAGATCATCGCGCACACCAAAGCGACTTGGGACGATATTCTGTTTGAGGATCGCGTGTTACGCCGGATGTGTCACGTCATTCCTCCGATTCTGCTCTTCTGGATGCTGCCTTGGGCTGTACCGCGCGACTCGGTTTGGGGTTTGCTGCTCTACAAAATCGTATTGGTCTATATCGTTGCGGTGTCGCTGCGTTTCATTCATGCCTTCCTCCGCTCCTTCTTCGAGATGGCCAGTGAGAAGGAGTCGCTTCAGGGAAAACCCCTCAAAGGGTTGATGCAGACCGGACAGGTCATCGCCACCCTGATTGCCGTAATTCTCTGGATCTCCATCCTCTTCGATAAATCTCCGGCACGACTGCTCACCGGACTGGGAGCCTCAGCCGCCATTCTGATGTTGGTCTTCAAAGACAGCATCATGGGGCTGGTCTCCGGCATTCAGCTCTCCCTGAACAATATGTTGCACGTCGGCGACTGGATTGCCATGGCCAAATACGGGGTCGATGGCCGCGTGATGGAGGTGACACTCAACACGGTGAAGGTGCGAAATTGGGACAATACGATCGTCACCATTCCTCCCTATCTCTTGGTGAGCGACTCGTTTCAGAATTGGCGGGGGATGCAGGATTCGGGAGGCCGTCGTATCATGCGCGCCATCCATATCGACATGAATAGCGTCCACTTTTGCACCCCAGAGCTGATGGAGCAGCTGGGCAACCTATCGCTGTTGCACGACGCCTTCATCGCCGATACGGAGTCGTCGCCCACAGGGGAGATCTCAGGTCAGAGGCTGCACGATCTGTTAGGCCCGATCACGGGTGACACGCCAACCAACCTGGGGGTCTTCCGCCTCTACATGGAGCGGTATCTGCGCTCCCTCTCGGTGGTCAATCGCGAGATGACACTCATGGTGCGCTATCGTCCCGCCACCGAAACCGGACTCCCCGTGGAGCTCTACTTCTTCTCGAGCATCACCGAATGGATGCGCTACGAACGCATTCAGGCCGATGTATTCGACCACCTATTAGCGATCCTACCCCAATTCGAACTAAAGGTTTTCCAGAATCCCACCGGAGCAGATTTTCAGGCGCTTGCCGCACGATACTCCGCCACGGCTTCGCATCCCCAAGCATAAACACACGTCGTCTCAGCCCATCCTAACAGACAAGCCCTGTACACCCTTCGCAACGATCAATTAAAGAGAGTGAAACGCGGCGCACAAAAGCCGCCGACAAGGGTAATAAAGGGGAGCCCCCTAAGACTTCATCCCCGTTACGAGAATATACAGAAAAATCGCAACCTCTGAATTACAGCTCAGAAGTTGCGATTTTTAAGCGTATCGTATTTCGTCGAAGCACTCCTCAAACGTTCGCGGATTGCCTCTCGGAAAGAAAGTCGGTTTTAGGCAATGGCAGCAGCCACAAAATCGCCCACCTCAGTCGTAGAGGCCGGTTTGGCTCCGTCGCTCACCAGATCCTCGGTCACCACACCCGCTTCGATCGCGCGGTTGACGCCTTGACGGATCGCCTGTCCCTCAGCTTCCAAGCCCATATGCTCCAACAACATGGCCGCAGAGAGAATCGTGGCCATCGGGTTGGCAATGTTCTTGCCCGCAGCCTGCGGATAACTGCCGTGGATCGGCTCGAAGAGAGCCACCTTGGCTCCCACCGAAGCCGACGGAAGCATTCCCAGCGAACCGCTGATGACACTGGCCTCGTCGGTCAGAATATCCCCAAAGAGGTTCTCGGTCACGATCACATCGAAATGCGTCGGACGCTGAATGATCTGCATCGCTGCGTTATCCACAAACATAAATTCGACGGTCACATCCGGATATTGCGGAGCCATCTCCTTGGCAATCTGACGCCACAGACGCGATGTAGCAATCACATTGGCCTTGTCGACCACGGTCAACTGTTTACGACGTTTGCGTGCCAAGCCAAAGGCCAAATGCAGGATGCGCTCTACCTCGTCGCGCGAATAGACACAGGTATCATACGCTGTATTCCCATCCTCGCTGCGTCCCTGCGGACGTCCGAAATACATTCCTCCGGTCAACTCGCGCACGCACATGAAGTCGGCACCCTTGACGATCGAGGTCTTCAGCGGAGAGCGTTCGGCCAACGAATCGAAGACCGCCAGCGGACGCAGGTTGGCAAACAAGCCCAAGGATTTACGCATCCGGAGCAGTCCTTGCTCAGGGCGCACCTTGGCCGCCGGATTGTTATCATATTTCGGGTCGCCGATTGCCCCGAACAATACCACGTCCGAAGCCTCACACACCGCGTGGGTCTCAGAGGGATAGGGATCGCCCGTAGCATCAATCGCACAAGCTCCGACCAACGCTTTCTGGTAAGTAAAGGTGTGGTGATACTTCTCCGCCACCCGATTTAAAACCTTAACTGCCTCTCCGACGATCTCAGGGCCGATTCCGTCACCGGGCAACAATGCAATTTTTAACTCCATTTTCGTTCTCTATTTTCAGCACATCGTG
>JAQUZZ010000155.1 GCA_028691095.1 Alistipes sp.
CTGATGGGTATTCCCTGGGAGGTGACTACCTCCTACGGTAAAGGCACGGCCAAAGGCCCAGATGCGATTCTGGATGCCTCGTTGCAGGTCGATCTGTATGACGCCTCAAATCCCGACGGATGGCGTCAAGGCATTGCCACGCTCCCCGTGGACGACACCTTGGAGTTTCGCAGCAAACGACTGCGGGAGGAGGCGCGCCGCGTGATCGACCATTGGGAAAACGGAGGCTCACCGGAGCATGAACCAATCCGTCGCAAGATCGACCGCATCAACGAAGGTTCGGCACGTCTCAATGCCGAGATCTACCAAGAGTCCCAGCGATGGCTGGCTCAAGGGAAGCGCATCGGGGTGATCGGTGGCGACCACAGCATCCCCTTCGGGGCAATCCGCGCGACGGCCGAACACTATACCAAGATCGGGATCCTCCACATCGACGCCCATGCCGACCTCCGCGAGGCCTACGAAGGATTCACCGACTCCCACGCCTCGATTATGTATAATGTGCTGCATCGGATTCCGCAAGTGACCCGATTGGTGCAGGTTGGCATCCGCGACTACTGCGACGCCGAAGCATCCCTCCAGCAAAGCGATCCCCGCATTGCCGTCTTCTACGACGCCGACTTGGCGGCCACAAAATTTCGAGGAACCTCATGGCACACCCTCTGCGAACGCATCGTTGCCGCCCTTCCCGCTCAGGTCTATCTGAGTTTCGATATTGACGGCTTAACCCCCGACCACTGTCCGCACACCGGAACCCCCGTGCCGGGAGGGCTCACTTTCGACGAAGCCCGCTATCTCTTGGAGCAAGTCGTGGCCTCGGGACGCACGTTGGTTGGCTTCGACCTGTGCGAGGTGGCTCCCGATCCGTTGGGCGAATCGGAGTGGGACGCCAACGTCGGCGCGCGACTCCTCTACAAACTCTGCGTGTTACTCCTCAGTTCTACCCAAAAAGGGTAATTTGGTATCCGATTTGCGGAGCTTCTTTCCACAGCAACCGCAGCGATTCGTCTACCCTCCACTCCGCGTCCGAAGTGCATCACGTGGTGTATCTATCGCACACCCGATTCTGTGCCTTGCAAACCCCACTCGCCTATGGCTTCGACCCTCTCCTACCGTCAGAAACGCCTGACCCACCAACGCCTTTCGCGGCATCGGCATTGGCTGCATAGCCCTTGGTCGGGAGGCGTACTGCTGATGCTCTTTGCCGCCCTGGCCTTGGGGTTGGCCAACAATCCTTGGACCGCCACAGCCTATCATCACCTACTGGAGAGTCCGCTCACCCTCGGCTTCGAGCACTTTCGCCTCCAACAACCACTGGAGGCCTGGGTCAACGACGGATTGATGGTGCTCTTCTTTTTCTACGTCGGCTTAGAGATCAAACGGGAGTTCATGGTAGGCCACCTCTCAGGCGTGCGTCATGCCGCACTCCCCATCGCGGCCGCCCTCGGAGGCATGATCGTTCCGGCACTCTGCTACACCGCCCTCAACCTCCATGACGGCATACCCCAAGGATGGGGCATCGCCATGGCAACCGACATCGCCTTTGCGGTGGGCATTCTCTCCCTCTTGGGGAAACGGGTTCCGGTCGCACTGAAGGTCTTTCTGACGGCGCTGGCCGTGGTCGACGATCTGGGGGGCATCACGGTCATCGCCCTATTCTACTCCTCCGATCTGAACCTTGGGGTTCTCTACCTGGCCTCCGGGGTCTTTCTGTTGCTGTTGCTCCTCAAGCGAATGCAGGTCTACCGTATGCGCTACTATCTGCTGCTCAGCATTCTGCTATGGATTCTCTTCCTCTTCTCCGGCATCCATGCCACCATCTCAGGGGTGCTCATCGCGCTGGCCATACCCACCACCCCACGATACACCAAAGCCTACTATCTCCGTAAAACCGAGTATCTGCTCCACAACTTCGTACGCCACGATCGCCCCGGTGTAGAGCTGTTGGCCAATCCGCGTCAACATCACGACATCGAACGGTTGCGTCAGATTGCAACCCACACCCTCAGTCCCGCCCAACGATTGGAGTATGCCCTACAACCGGTCGTCGCCCTGTTTGTGATGCCGATTTTTGCCTTAGCCAACGCCGGTGTCTCGATCCAAGGATTCGAAGACCTCCAAGGCGTTGTGCAACCGGTGGGTCTGGGGATCATCGTAGGACTGGTCATCGGCAAGCCCATGGGTATCTTCCTGTTTAGTCGGATCGCGGTCGCCACAGGATACTGCGAACTGCCTCGCGGCACCTCGTGGTTCATGCTGTGGGGTGTAGCCTGCCTGAGTGGAATCGGCTTCACGATGGCCATCTTCATCAACAATCTCGCACTCCCAAACCCCCAGATCATCACCCAAGGAAAAATCGCGATTCTGATCGCCTCTTTCATCGCAATGATCGTCGGTTACGGCCTGTTACGTATTGCACTGATCCGCAAAAAACCGTCCAAAAAATAGTCTCAGCCACCCCCTTCTTGCCACGCAGGGAGATTTGGCCAACATTTGCATAAGAAAGAAGAAAATTATTTTAAGATGCTACATTATTCGCTTAATTTGCTTATGTTTGCACTTCGTAAGCGACCTCAACCCATTATGGATGCCTTTCACTTGTGATGGGCGGAGTACTGGATAAGGAGGAAGACGCTGAATCACACGATGCGCCTCAAACCGAGTTTTCTGCGAGACGTATCCCAAGAGCGAAACATACAACACACTAAATTTCTATATTTTTAAACATCAAAACAATGAAAAAAATTTTTATTTTGAGCGGCGCAGCAGCTCTTCTGATGGGTGCCTGCACATCAACCGGTGGCGGTAGCCTGAAGACCACCGAAGACTCTTTAGCTTATGCCATGGGTCTGGATATGGGAACCTATGTACAGAACATGGACACCATGTTGGATGCCAAACTGAACCTCTCGGTCATCGCCAACGCCATGAAAGCCGTTGCCAACGGCGACACCTCCGTCATGAGCCAAAAAGAAGCTTACGACTTCATGCGGGAATACTACACCGTCGTAAAACCGCGTAAAGACAGTGCAGCCAGTGCAGAATTCATCGCTAAAGCAGAGAAAGAAAACGCCAACATCAAAAAGACCGCTTCGGGTCTGCTCTATGAGGTTGTAACCCCGGGTGACGAGAGCGTGAAAGCCGACTCTTCGTCGACCGTTCGTGTCCTCTACAAAATGACCGACCGCAACGGAAAAGATATTCAGAACACCTACACCAAGAGCGACACGGCAAACATTCCGTTGTCCAACGTTATCCCCGGCTGGGCCGAAGGTATGCAGTTGATCGGCAAGGGTGGTAAGATCAAATTGTGGATCCCGTCCGACTTGGCTTACGGTCCTCAGGGTCGCGGCCAGATGATCCCCGCCAACTCGGCACTCTACTACGAGGTGGATCTGATCGACGTATTGCCCGCAGCAGCAACTGAGGCGAAATAGTCGCATCCCTTTTTCATACAGCAGAAGGGCTTCTCCGCATGGAGAAGCCCTTCTTTTTGCTTGATGAACCCTTTTCTCATCCCTTACCCAAAAGGAGCGTGAAAAGCGGGGTCTCGTTTATGAAAAACAGAAACGTTATTTCGCCTCATTGCGGTGTTGGAGGTAGTTCTTCACCACATTGTAGTAGTCCTCTGGTTTTTCCCCGTTCGGATAACGTTTGTACGCATTTTTGCTGGCATGGGTGTCGGCAATACCCCAGAAGATAGCGTCACAGGTGTCATCATAGGAGCCAAAGATGCAATACTCCGTGGCTTCACCCACCCACTGCACCTTGGCTTTCCACTGCTCCAACGTGCTGCGTTTCCAGGTCTGAGGCGCCACCCCTTCATTGGGGCACGCAAACCGTACTTTGTTGTCTGAGCTGGAGGATTTATGACGATACCCCCAACCATCCGAAGGGCCGAACTTCATGGGTGAGTTGACCTGACAAGTCCCGATGTGGAAACGAGCCAAATAATTCTTCTGATTCGTCGGAGCCGCATCGTACATTTTCCAGAAATCCTCGCCCATATAGAAGACCACCAACATGGGACGATCGTCTCCAAAACCATATTTGCGATAGTAGGCTTTCTGCGCCCAGTTCTCCCAAATCCGCTTGGCAATACCATTCCAGTAGGCCAAGGTGTGCGCTGCGGGGTTACCGATAAACATCACAAATTGCATATCCAACTCCTGACACACCTTCTCGATCGTTGCGATCTGGGCTTGGGTCTGGGTCTCCCACAGTGCTCCCTCGTTCGGCACACAGCCCGGCCAGCTTCCCGGAACCGTAGCCCACTGGCTGGGGTTGGTCAGGTCGATAATCACCGTGTGGATGCCGGCCTCCTTGATGGTGGAGAGAATGGCGCGCGCATGGTCGACATTGCGGTAGTCGTGATCGGTGATCCACTGATCTCCCACCTTAAACTGAATGACACCCTCGTTGGAGCTTCGGCAACAGATCAGAATATGGGTCAGCGGAATACTCTGCTGCACCTTCTCCGGTGTCTTCTCCGGCTCCTTTTCGGGAATCGGAGTCGCGGTGCTTGCACTGCCGCAACCGCACAAAAGAAAGATGTAAATTTGCAGAGAGTGCCTTATAATGCGCCAACCCAGCGGAAGCGACAGGGAGGAGCCAGAACAACGGAAGT
>JAQUZZ010000156.1 GCA_028691095.1 Alistipes sp.
ATGCAGGTCTTGGGGGCACTCTATGTTTAGAGGCCTTACGGCGATGGAACAACACACGGCAGGAGAAGAAGCATCCTTAAACTACCTTATCACGACATCGGAGAAAGAGAGTGTTGACGTCCCCCCCACCGCACGCACGGTGCCCAAAAAGTTCCGCGCGCTGCGAAGTGCAGCAAGAGAAGGGGTGCTACTGTCCCCCACCGATGTAGTAGTAGGTAAAGGGTAATTGCTGCATCTCGGTTTTATCATAGATATTGCGTCCGTCAAAGATCGCTGCGGGCAAACGCATCGTCCGCTCCAGCACACCCCAAGAGGGAAGCCGGAACTCCTTCCACTCGGTCACAACGACCAGCGCATCGGCATCCAACGCCGCTTCATACATATCGCGGGCATAGAGGATACGATCGCCCATCTGTCGCCGACACTCCTCCATCGCCACCGGATCATACGCCACCACCGTGGCTCCCGCCTTGAGCAACAACTCCATAATAATCAACGAAGGAGCCTCGCGGATGTCATCGGTCTGTGGCTTGAAGGCAATCCCCCACAGGGCAATCCGCTTCCCTTGAACCGTACCGCCAAAGTGTTGCACCACCTTATCGAACAAGACACGTTTCTGCCGTTGATTGACCTCCTCCACAGCTTGCAAAACGGACATCGGATACCCGTACCCCTCTGCGGTATGGATCAGCGCCTTCACATCCTTGGGAAAACAAGAGCCTCCGTATCCGCATCCCGGATAGAGAAATTTGGTTCCGATGCGCGGATCCGAACCGATCCCCCGACGAACCATCTGCACGTCGGCACCCACGCGTTCACAAAGATTGGCAATGTCATTCATAAAACTAATCCGCGTAGCCAACATACAGTTTGCCGCGTATTTGGTCATCTCGGCTGAGGCAATATCCATAAAGATGACCCGGAAATTATTCAACAGAAAGGGACGATAGAGGCGAGTCATCAACTCCTTGGCCTGCTCACTCTCTACTCCCACCACAACCCGATCGGGACTCATAAAGTCGGGAATCGCACTTCCCTCTTTCAGAAACTCTGGGTTGGAGGCCACATCAAAGGGAATATCAACCCCACGACGCGCCAACTGAGCCTTCACGTGCTCTTTCACCTTCACCGAGGTTCCTACGGGCACCGTACTCTTGGTTACCAAGAGGGTGTATTTGGAGATGGAGGCACCGAACGTGTCGGCCACCGCAAAAACATAACTCAAATCGGCTCCTCCATCTGCGGAGGGCGGCGTACCCACCGCAATAAAGACAATCTCCGCTTGGTCTATCACCTCCTGCAATGCTGTGACAAATCGCAAACGTCCAGCTTGAACGTTTTTACGTACCATCTGCTCCAGTCCGGGTTCATAGATCGGAATCTCCCCACGCTGTAAGGAGGCAATCTTCTCGGTGTTTGTGTCTACACACACCACCTCGACCCCCATCTCTGCAAAACACACTCCGGATACCAAACCAACGTATCCGCTTCCAACAACAGCTATCTTCATATCGGATAATTTTTAACCCATTTCAATCGCTCGAAACCAAGCTATCTACACGGGGTAAAGAGCTTGTCTCCGTCTTTCAAAGATAATCAAAATCTAAAAATTTTTATCGAATCATGCGGAAAATCGTGGAGGCATTGTACAGCATCGGCTCCTGTAGTTTAGCGGCTAAAAATGATATGCCTGATAAACAGATAGTTGTATTTATAAAAATATTAAAATTACGACAACAGCACCTGTTTTAAAATAAAAGTCGTAATTTTGTGACGAATCATATTCTCTTCTAAGAATATTGTGTTATTTTTGAGTGAGGATGTGGATCAAAAGGTTCACGGATCGCAAAATAACCCGATTCACCGACAAACCCCTTTGCATTCATTCTATATTCATTACAACTTATACTCTATGGTTCTAAATCTATTTGTCTTTATCACCTTGCTGGTTTCCGCTGCCTTGGGGTTGATTATGATCCCGCGGATTATCTTAATCTCTCAGAAGAAACGCTTGTTCGACGAACTCACGGATCGAAAAGTGCATCATGGCAATATCCCTCGTTTGGGTGGCGTCTCTTTCTTTCCCTCTTTTCTATTCTCGGTGACCTTTATGATGGGATTGCGCTACTATTATGGCTTCAATATAGCATCTACCCCATTGGAATACAACGCTTTTCGTGAGATGATGCTGCTTTTCACCGGTGCAACGCTGGTGTTTTTGACCGGGTTGGCTGATGATCTGACGGGACTATCGTACAAGAACAAATTCGTGGTTCAAATCTTTGTAGCCGTTCTCTTGGTGTTCTGCGGATTACGCATCGAAAACCTGGGCGGCCTTTTCGGCTTGCATCATATCCCAACATGGACGGGGAGCCTTCTGACCGTGCTGATCGTCGTATTGCTGATGAATGCCTATAACTTAATCGACGGCATTGATGGTTTGTGTTCGGGTTTGGCTTTGCTCGCCTTGGGAACGTTAGGGGTTTGGTTTCTCTGGAACAACCTCTATGTCTATGCCATCATGGCCATGGGCATCATTGGGGTCGTGGCCGTCTTCTTCTTCTTCAATATCTCCAAACGGCAACGTATGAAGATCTTTATGGGCGACACCGGTTCCTTGACCTTGGGGTTCCTCATTGCCTTCTTGGGATTGAAATTCTACAATATCAACATCAATACCGATATGTTTCGGGTTCAAGCCGTGCCGGCCGTATTGATGGGAATAGTCTTTATCCCCGTATTTGACACCATTCGGGTATTTTGTTCGCGCATCAGCGAAGGACTCTCTCCTTTTCATCCGGACAAGCGACACATCCATCACAAACTGCTTCGCACCGGATTGAACCACTTTCATAGCACCATCATCATTTTGTTATTACAAGCCGGATTCATTATCATCAATATCCTACTGTCTGCCCTAAACATCAACGTCGTATTTCTGATTAACTTCCTGTTAGGATTTGTCATGACGTGGATCATCAATGGGTTAGCAAAGAAGCATACGGATCAATTGATGGATCAGGCAACGCACGAATCATCGCATTAGTACCACTTTGCTTTTTGCTTGCAGGATACCCTGCGCAGGGCTCTATCGGCAAAAAGGCATAACCCGACCGTATGGAAATCCGGTGTAATGAAAACGAAATCAGCCTGAAGAGGCCTTTTGACGAATCCAAAAAATCAAAATTCAATATGAAACTCTCCTTCTCACTATGTTGCTTGTTCTCCGCGCTGTTACTCTATCCCTTGGGAAGCCAGGGACAAGTCGCTATCACGCCTGGTATGGTCAAACAAGCCAAAGCGATGGGTGCCTCCAATGCTCAAATCAATGCAGCCATCAACGCCACAGGCGGAGGCGGAGGAAATGCCTCTGCGGCTCCCGCGGCCTCTGCAACTGCTACGTCCGCGACGCCTTCCAATACGCAAGTCGGACGCAGTGCCGAAGGTCAAGCAGAGAGCTCCCCTTCCAACAGCGAGACCTCAGATCCTACCCGCAATACAGAGGCTGAATCCCGAGAGGGCGAAAACCCAGAGAATCTCTTAGACAAAGAGCGTGCGACCTCCCCGATTTCTCGCAATATTTTCGGCCGGGAGATCTTCTCGACCAAAAATTTGACGTTTGCCCCCAGTTATAATATGCCCACGCCCCCGAGCTATGTACTGGGGCCTGGTGATGAGGTGATTATCGAGGTATGGGGCGAATCAGAGACGCGGATTCAGCAGAAAATCTCTCCCGAAGGGAGCCTGAGCATCCAAGGCATCGGCCCGGTTAGTCTCAACGGACTCACCGTCTCCGAGGCACAACAGCGCATCTCCGCCAAGATGAGTCAAATCATGAACGGGCAAGTCAAAGTCTCGTTGGGTGAGATTCGTAGCATCAAAATCAATATCTCCGGCGAGGTCAGCGTTCCCGGAACCTATACACTCCCCTCCTTGGCAACCCTGTTCAATGCGATCTATTCGGCAGGCGGAGTCAACGAGATCGGATCGTTACGCCACATCCAAGTCTACCGGAATAGCAAGCTCATCGCCGATCTGGATGTCTACGACTACCTGATATACGGCAAATACGAGACCAACATTCGATTGGAAGATAACGATATGATCATCGTTCCTCCCTACGAAAACCATGTGCAGATCACCGGTAAGGTGAAACGCGAACGCACCTTCGAGTTGAAAAAGGGCGAAAAACTTCAGACCCTGCTTGACTATGCCGGAGGTTTTGCGGGCGATGCCTATGCGGACAACTTGACCGTCTATCGCCAAAACGGCCCAACCCTCTCGATTCAAAATGTGGAGCAATCGCAACTCGGCACCTTTGTGATGGCCGACGGCGACCAAGTGCGTGTCGGAGCGGTACTTCCGGTCTACCTGAATATGGTAACGATCGGGGGTGCGGTATGGCGTCCGGGAGAGTATGAACTCTCCGATCAGGTTCGCACCTTGTCGCAGTTGATCGCCAAAGCCGAAGGGTTGATGGGAAGTCAGTTTGCCTCACGCGGACAGATCTCTCGATTGGACTCCACCAACACCTACACGGTAATTCCGTTCGATGTCACGAAAGTGGCGGAGGGGGCCTATGATATTCCCTTAGCCAATCAGGATCAA
>JAQUZZ010000157.1 GCA_028691095.1 Alistipes sp.
CGATGACTTCCGAAGATTAGCAAAGGATTATGAACGAAAGGTGGTGTGTTCGGAAAATATGATATACTTGGCTTTTATTTCACTGATGCTAAAATGGTTATAAATGATATTTTTAAACAGACTCTCAGTGACAAAAATATTGATTTTTTTGATTGTAGGGTGCAAAATGAAGCTCTTTTTGACCCTTCTGACTCTAAAAAAAGAGCCTTCGGGTGCATTTAGGCATAGCAATCCGCAATGGGAACCTCTTGCCACGCTCCGTTGTAGCGTTCGACGACCGAGCGGATGCCCGACTCCCGCAGCGCATGAAGCGCGTCGGAGCGACCTTGGGAGATGGCGGCAGGAAGGTGAGCGTCGGAGTTGACCAGCACCGGAATGTGCAGCTCCCGAATAAGCGCAAAATGTTCACAAGAGGGGAAGAAGACGCCATGCGACGTAAACTTCTTGGTGTTGATCTCCATCATCACACCCCGTTCGGCAATCAGGGTGAAGTACTCACGAATCAAGGCTTTGTACCAGGAGGAGTGGGGGAGTGTAGGGTCGCAGCATCCGGCGTTGTAGATCATCTTGTCGGCGTGTCCCACAAAATCGAAACCTCCGCGCTCAACCATGCGCATCATCTTGTGAATGTAACGCTCAACCAACCCGCGCAGGTCATTCTGGAAATGGAGCTTCAGATTCTCGGCAAAAAGCGTTGCATTGGTGTCGGTGTCGATGTATTCGCCCTCCAAGTTGCGCATCATGTGCACCGACCCGATCCGAAAATCTAAGGGTAGAGTTTGGAAATAGGGGGAGGAGGGGTTGTGATCGCGATTCAGGTAGTCGATCTCCATGCCGAGATAGAGCTCGATCTGATCTTGATAGCATGCCTGAACCCGACGTACCTCTTGGATGTAAGCCTCCACATTCTCTGCCGGCAGCGTCCAGTGGGTAGGAAAAGTCAGGGGCGCGTGCGACGAGATGCCGTAAGAACGGAATCCTTGCCGAATCGCCTCCTTGACAAACTCCTCAATGGGGGCTCGTCCGTCACAGAATGTGCAGTGACTGTGGTAATTGGTTCTATTTTCAGAGGTGACACCCATGGAACTGTGGTTTTTTGAAGTAGCGGATCGTATAAAGCGGAAGAGCGGTGCGAATTGGACGTGCGTTCTGCGGATGCTACGTGCAATCGTTTGATTCAGTGGATTTCGGAAAACGCCCGTTATTTGAGTTTAAACATCCGATGCTGTCCCAGTCGTACCGAGAAGAGCACCTTCTGTTGCCAGCCCCATTTTTTACCGTCATAGTGATGCACCGAGGCAACACGCAACTTCATGATGCGATTGTGAATCGGCTCCCAGTAGAGCTCCAGTCGGTTGTAGATCTTGTGCGGTGCACGATAGAAAGGCTCACCCCAATAGAGTCCGGGCCCGTAGTCCAGCGCCGGATCGGCCATATAGTAAGGCATCAGGTTCTTTCCCAAGTAGAGGGTGTTGAAGATTCCGAAGTTCCACCGTTGAGCTTTGGCCTCGATCTGACATCCGCCGGGGGTGACATACTCTCCGACATACTTCCGGTCGTTCTGAAATGCCTGAATCCATCCTACCTGCAAGGAGAGTTTCTGCATTCCCGTCTTCTCGGCCAAGTCAATGCCTACGTGCGGATGCAGCAGGATGTTGTCCACAACCCCATCGTCCAGAAAGGTTCCGGCATGATGGTACATCGAAAGGTGATACCCTCCATAGAAGAGCCCGTAGCGTACTCTACCGGCAGAGAAGAGTAAAAATTTTTCGCGTTTTTCGTTGGTTATCATGCTATTCCAGTCGCACCCGAACTCCACGAATCCGCGATCGCCTTGGTATTGGAGCAACAACCCCGTCAGATTGGGGTCATAGTAGGTGACCGAATCACTGAAGAAGGCCGTGGGGTACTCCCCGATCAACTTGCGTCGGGGGATAACACCTGCTGCGGCCTTGAAGCGCGGCGAAATGTATTGATAGTAACCAAAAATCTCATTGTTTATCTGGAAAGGCTTGGCTCCGAAGTTGGCCAGCAGATCCACTCCCATCATGATGGAGTGCCGTTTGCACCAGCGGATACCAACTTCCGGTGCGATCCGTGCCCCGAAGAGGGTCTGAGGCCAGTTGACCTCGCTTTTATACTCCCGATTGTCAAAGAAGAAGTCGAAGGAGGCATCCCAAACCACCTCGACCTTCGGCAGAGGCTGATCTTGATCGGAGAGAAACCCTCCCTGAGAGCCTTGTAGCGGGGCGGGGCACTCCTGTGCGGACAAAGATTGGGTGGCTGCAATTCCTAAAGCCAAGATCAAAAGGGTGTTACGGAGTTTCAATTGTGTCATGGTGTTGTGATGTTTAAACATTGCGTGCGGGGTATTGCGCGGTGCACGAGACGAATGGAGCGTGCGGCTGGAATCTCAGAGGCTGCAAATCGGAGGGGCTTCCGCATGAATGCGAACGACATGCGACCTGATGCGATTGCCGAGCACAGACGCTGTGCGGTTGATGCCCAAGTGCTCCAATTTGTCGGGAGAATCCGAAGCGGCCTTTCCTTTGGAATGGGGTGACTTATAGCAGTTTCGGGGACTTTTTTGTCCGCATGGCCGTTGCATGGCACCGCTATGGGGCAAAAGAGTGTGGAAAACCGACCGAAAAGGGCTATAAAGAAGCGACTCCCATTGAAAAATCAAACCGTTTCCAAGCCAACGGGTACAAAGATAGCGGATAATCTGGCAATATTGACGTATGCGGGGAGTTTCTTTCTCGATTATCTGCATGAAAAACGAGCCCTTTTTGCTTTTCATCCGACACCACGGATGTCCGAAGTTTCCTCCTTGCCTAAACGACGAAAGGGAGAGGGAAGGTGAAGCAAGGTTAGAAGAAAAGTGTCGAGCCTAAGGAAGTGCGGTTTGTGAGTGCTTAAAGTGCTTATATTTAATGTAATATATTATTATCGTTCCTTTATGCCTAAGCATAGAAGTCCGAATACGATCCTGATTTTTGGGATCGTAGCAAGGTTTTTTTGGAGAAGTCGCAGGAATGCGTTAATTTTGACCCCTCCAAAGAATTGGGGTCCCGTAGCTCAGTTGGATAGAGCAACAGCCTTCTAAGCTGTGGGTCGCGCGTTCGAGCCGCGCCGGGATCACGCTAAATCCATATAATTAAACAGCCTGAAAATCAATGTTTTCAGGCTGTTTTTATATCTCCGTTGTCGTAAATACGTCCTGCGTTTTTCCCGATTTTCTCTCACTTAAAACAACTTTATTCGTATATTTGAGTGCAGAAATTGACGAAATATTGACGAAAAAATATGGCTACCTTCAAAGCTATCATTCAGGACAAGAAAAAAGACGGAACCTTCCGAGTGAAAATAAGGGTCATCCATAACGCTGGGGTACGACGCATTCCAACGAATATTTTTGTATCGGAAACGCAAGTTACGCGAACGCTCAAAATCAAAGATCAACAAGTGATCGACCAAGCTGAAAACCTGATCCGGAGATTCCGTTCTATCTGCAATACGATGGGTTCGGTTGTTGACAGTATGCCGGTTGATGCGTTAGTGAAGCGGATTAAAGAAGAGCTTCGGGACGCAGAACAGTCATGGCGTCTCGATTTTATAGCATATATGCTTGATCTTGCCAAGCGTATGACCCCAGGGACGGCAAGTTTGCAGAAAACCACAGCCAATGCCTTGATGCGATTTACAGGGAGATCCAATTTGGATATTTCGGAAATAAACTTCAGCTTTCTCACACGATTTGAAACCTTTCTCCGTACCGAGACCTCACAACGGGGTAGTGCTCGAAGTGGAGTGCCGAAAAAGGGGAGAGCCGTGTCGTTGTATATCGGCCGTATTCGTTCAGCCTACAATACGGCAAAGAATGAGTTCAATGATGAAGAGGCGGGAATCATACGGATTCCTTGGTCTCCCTTCAGTAAATATAAAATTAAGCCCGACGGGGTCACTAAAAAACGGGCGTTGTCTGCGGAGACGATCCAAAAGATTATAGAGCTTCCTTACACCGGTCTTAAGCGCGAGGATGTGGCAAAAGATTGCTTTCTTTTGTCATTTTGTCTGTTTGGGATGAATAGTGTCGATATGCTGGAATGCCCACCGGAAAAAGAGGGCGAGGTCGTGTATTACAGGAAAAAGACGGCAAGTCGAAGAGCGGATAAAGCTGAAATGAGAGTCAAAATTCCGTCTTGCATCGCGTCTATAGTAGACAAATATAGAGATACGGAGGGGCGCCGGCTCTTTGGATTTTATCAATCATACGGGAATAGAAGTAATTTTACCAGGGCTTTAAACAAGGGTCTTTCTGAGCTTAAAGGCAAAATAGGGGTCGAGGATCTCACCTTCTATGCCGCACGCCATTCCATGGCTACGATCGCCTGCTCCTCCGCTGTGGGTATCAATAAATCCGTCGTTCATGAGATGCTGAACCATGTAGATCCAAGTATGAAAGTTACCGATATTTAGAGTCTGTTTAAAAATATTTGGTTTACAATACTGATCATCAGTTGTTTAATTGGATTTAATTTTGTATCTTTATGTTTACCAATACATTAAGATATTGAAAAACTTTCCGACCAACCTCA
>JAQUZZ010000158.1 GCA_028691095.1 Alistipes sp.
ACGGTGTGGGGGAGGTTGGGAGGGGGTTATCGACGGAAGATAAGGCTTTTGTAAAAAGCCTTTAGCGTGCGATTTACGGATTTGAAACGCAAAGGGTTCAGGTTGATGATCCGAGGGCTCAATTCAGAGAAACTCCGCTAACCCGCTCCTCCCCCAACGGTGTGGGGGAGGATGGGAGGGGGTTATCGAAGTAAGACAAGGCTTTTGCAAAAAGCCTTTAGCGTGCGATTTACGGATTTGAAACGCAAAGGGTTCAGGTTGATGATCCGAGGACTCAATCCGTGAATCGCACGTTAAAAGAACGTTAAAATCGCCAGCAGAGAGAGACTGGAGACGATGATCCAAAGCAGGATGCACAGTTGCAGGGGTTTGAGTCCGACCTCTCGGATCTTCTGGACAGAGAGGTTCGACCCGATCAGAAAGAGCGTGACTACCAGAGCCGCCTTGGAGAGATGGACAATCGGGCCGCTGACGAGAGCCACTCCCGGGAGATAGCTGTTGACCAGCAGGGCTACGATAAACAGGCCGATAAACCACGGAATAGCAATCTTCTTTCCTTTGCTGCGGAACAGCAAGGCGGAGAGCAGCGAAACAGGAATGATCCACAGCGCGCGCGCCAACTTGACCGTTGTGGCAATTTGCAGGGCTTCGTCGCCATAAGCCGAGGCCGCACCGACAACCGAACTGGTGTCGTGAATGGCAATCGCACTCCAGAGCCCAAACTGGTGCTGCGTGAGCCCTAACAGATGCCCGACGAAGGGAAAGAGAACCAGTGCAACCGCATTGAGCAGGAAGACGACCCCCAGAGAGACCGAAATCTCCTTTTCCGAGGCTTCAACCGCGGGGGCAACCGCTGCGATGGCACTTCCTCCGCAAATGGCAGTGCCTGAGGCAACCAAATGCGAGGTTTTGCGCGACATCTTCAGCCGACGGCCGAAGAGATAGCCCAGACTCAGCACCAAGGTTATGGAGCCAATCGTTAACCCCAATCCCTCACCCCCCACTTTCAAGGCGGTGTGTACATTCATTCCGAAGCCTAATCCGACGACCGAAGCCTTGAGTAACCATCCGGTCGCGCGATGGCTGAAAGCAGGGAAGGGATGCCCCAGCAATAGGGTGAAGAGAAACCCTCCGACGAGTGCCATCGGAGCCGAAATAATCGGGGTGGCGCAAAGAATCAGACAGAGTATGAAGAAAAATCGGAGGATGCCGGTGCGAGGCGGTGTGGCCGTAGCGATATAAGGTTGCATTATGACTGTGTTTTTTGTGATTTCAAGGGCAAAGATAGAACCCCAAAATCGAATTTGGTCATCACAAAAAACCGTACGCTATAACTATAAATTATAACTACTAAGGCAAAATGGAATAAACAAGGCAGACAATCGCTCTGAATAACCGTGTCGCATTACAAAATGGAATTTTCTCGGAATACGAAGCCCCTCGATCTCGACAATGCGAAGGAGGTTGTGTCGGAGTTCTTGGTCGATGGCGTGAAGCGAAAGGAAGGCGACAGCCTCCGATTGAATGAGATACCGTTTGATCCCTTCGGTGCTGCCCAGCCGCATCTCGATCGGAAACTGCCGGAACGAGATACCATGCTGCTCCAGTGCGCGTTCGATGACGTCGAGGGTTCCCGATCCGGTTTCGCGGATTACCCAGCGGAGGGAGGGTAGATCGGCGGGGGTAATCTCTTCCTGCGCAAGGGTACGATTGGCCACCGCCGTTGTCAACACCAATTCATCCTCCAGAAAGGGCGTGTAATGGAGTTGCGGCTGCGATGCGTTGCCTTCGATAACGCCGAAATCGAGTTTCTCCTCTAAGATCCACTGCTCGATCTGCTGGGTGTTCCCGCTATGCAAACCAATGCGGATGCCCGGATAGCGACGGTGAAATTGGGCTAAGAGCGCAGGCAGAATATATTGAGCAAGCGTGGTGCTCGCACCCAAGGTGATAGAGCCCTCGAACGCAGATTGCTCGTCGGTGAAGGCCGACCCCATCTCGCGATAGAGCGACAAAATGCGTCGGGCATATTGGAGCAACCTTTCGCCCTGAGGCGTGAGGGCTATGGTGTTGCCCCGACGATGAAAGAGCGAAACACCTAACTGCCGTTCCAGTTCATTGATGTGTTTGGTGACCGCCGGCTGGGTGATAAAGAGCTCCTCGGCGGCTCGCGTAAAGCTGAGTCGCTCGGCAACGGCACGAAAAACCTTAAGACGAAAGTCGGTGACCATATCGATTGAGATCCTATTTTGTGGTGATAAAGATACATGATTTCTCGCTTAAGTAACCCAAGAAAGTGAGGAAACCCTTGCATCACGGCATACCCCGACACACCTATGCGTTTGTGGATAATCCTGTAGCACCCTGTGTGTAACACGGCAGAGAGGGATAATGCGTGTGAAAATAACAGTTCAGAATTTCGTATCAATCATTCCGTTAAAGAGCTTGCAGGGACTCTTCGTATGAAAAAATGCCGAAATGTATTGCAAAATCAAAAATATTATCTACATTTGCACTGCTTTTCAACACCGCGGGGTGTAGCTCAGCCCGGTTAGAGTACACGTCTGGGGGGCGTGTGGTCGCAAGTTCGAATCTTGTCACCCCGACCAACAAAAAAGGCATTCAGAATTTACTCTGAATGCCTTTTTTGTGCTTATTAACTATTTATATCTCATTGATTACAAGTATATAAACCCAAAATACCAACAAGATATATTATACATATTAGAACTTCGTTTTATCCACGGTATCGTTTTTTTCAGACTCTTATATTGCTCTTTTTCACGATTATTTACAACTTTATACGACAATTCGTGAAAATACAGTGAAAATACAGGAGCAAGTTCAAACCCCGGAGGAAATACACAACTATGCAACCATAGCTAACTACTTTGATAATCGTTCGACCAACGCTGCTGCCGAATCCTTCAATGCCAACGTTAAGGCCTTCCGTGCACAGTTTCGTGGCGTTAGGGACATCCCTTTCTTTATTTTTAGATTATCCAAGATCTTTGCGTGATTGTGTATTCCCACCGGGTTTTGCACTTGATCCCTTAAATGATGACGCGGCCGGCCGTTCGATTCACAAGATCTGACCGAGTCTCCGCTCTCCATTCGATCCACAAGATCTGACCGAGTCTCCGCTCTCCATTCGATCCCTTCATTGATCCACAAGCCCCTCGTCGATCCGATGATCAGCGGGGGACTTGTGGGTATAAAAAAACGACTTACCTTTTGAGTAAGTCGTCTGCAATGTGTGACTCCGACAGGATTCAAACCTGTAACCTCTTGATCCGTAGTCAAGTGCTCTATTCAGTTAAGCTACGGAGCCAATCCCTTTTTGCGAGTGCAAATATAAGGCGAAAATTCTCCTTCTCCAAATTTTTCCGTCTTTTTTTGATTTTTTTCTTTTCTGCTCTCTTTGATGCAAGACGCGTGATAACGGCTCCGGAGGTGACTCCTTGCGGGATGATGCCGTGTCGTTGGAGAGGATCAAAGCGAAATTTTCATTCTGTGGAGTAGTAATAACTCTTTGATGTAGAGGATTTAGTATGCGATTAAGTAATCCGAAAGAATGATTGCGCCCTTCCGTCACGGTAGATACCTAATGTATGGATGTTGGGATTGCCCATAAATAGCACGCTGTGCTTGATTCTCGACCTACTCGTGGACTGTCGAGTCGGCAGCGGTCTCGATGCCCCCAGAACTCGTTTCTCCGTCGAGCGGAGTGATCTGATTTTGCTGGGTGGAGTCTTGGCGGTATGGTGAACCTAAGTATTCGGAGACTTTCCATAACAGGTCATCGCCCCAGAGATTCCGGGCAATGATTTGCCCGTCGGGGCCGATCAGTATGTTGTAGGGGATGGAGCGAACGCCGTAATCCGCCAATGCGGGGGAATGCCATCCCTTCAGGTCGCAGACGTGATTCCAACGCAGATTCTGATTCCGCAGGGTCTCCGTCCAGGTTTTGTGTCGTCGGTCTAAGGAGATCGCATAGATCTGAAATCCCCGAGAGCGGAAGATGCGATGGGTGCGAGCCAAGACTGGAAGATCGGTGTAACAGGGGGTGCACCACGAGGCCCAAAAATAGAGCAGCGTGTAGCGTCCCTCTCCGACCAAGGTGCTCAGGGGCAGCGGAGCTCCTAAGGTGTCGGGGAGGCTGAGGTCGCGGTAGGGTTGGCCTATGGCGGTTTTGTCCAGGGCTTGCGCCATGCGGAGAATCTGTTGTGCATAGGGGGTCTGACGCACTTCCGGTGTGAATCCGGTATAGAGTTGATGAAGCTCCTTGCTACTTCGCAGATAGGCCAAATCGCGATAGAGGGCATAGGCACTCACGACGCTGGTGGAGTGGCTACGCACGAAATGGAGTTTCAGGCTGTCGATATGCCGGTCGATCGAATCCATGCGATAGGGATTGAGCGTAGGCAGTGAGTCGGTCGGGTGGGGTAGTGAGTCCAGTGAGTCGCACAGACGTTGATAGGCCGTGAGTACCGACTGATCGGGAGCCCCTCCGACCTGAATGGCTGCGGGAGCATTGGCAGCTCCGGCGATGCGGATCGGGTGGTTGTCCAAGACGAAGCGAA
>JAQUZZ010000159.1 GCA_028691095.1 Alistipes sp.
CTGGTCTATCGTTGCAAGAGCGGAGGGTTTCATCAACACTACGGGGTCGATAATCTGGTGCAGAACAACATCTTCGGCGGGCAGATCCGCACCCAACTGGAGGCCTCCCGCATCGAGGAGCACACGTCATTCCGTTTTCTGCACAACATCATCTGTTACGACCAAGGCGTGTTAGGAGGCATTGCTTGGAACAAGGTGAAATTCGATTGCGACTACAACTGCTATTGGGATCGTCGCACCACGGAGATTCAAGTGATGGACACCCCCTTTGCGGCATGGCAAGCTGCGGGGCGTGACACCCACTCCGTGATTGCCGATCCAGGCTTTGATTTGCAACACTTCGACTTCACCCTGCGCAACCCACGGATCGCCCGCAAAATCGGATTCAAACCGTTTGATTACACGCAGGCCGGTGTGTACGGCTCCTCTGCATGGCAACAAAAAGCCGTTTTGGACTCCACCTTGACCGAGGCATTCGATCGCCGCGTCGAAAGCTATGAAAACCTGAGTCTCACCAATGCACCCATGCCCTAAACGAAACTTTTAATCAGCAAACATACCAATCATTTAGTATATGGACTTCAAACATAAAGTAGTGGTCATTACCGGAGCCTCTTCGGGTATCGGGTATGCCTTAGCTTACGAATTTGCAGCACAAGGTGCGCGCGTGGCCTTGGGCGCACGAACCACCGAAAAGCTCTCCGAGATCGTAGCCGACCTCCAAGCCCAAGGACACGAAGCCTGCTATGCCGCAACCGACGTCACAAAGGAGGAGGATTGCCGCAACCTGATACAGACGGCCGTAGAGGCCTTCGGTGGGGTCGATATTCTGATCTGCAATGCGGGGATCTCGATGCGGGCTCTCTTTGATGAGGTGGATCTGTCGGTACTTCATCGACTGATGGAGGTCAACTTCTGGGGCACGGTCTATTGTGCCAAATATGCGTTACCCTACATTCAGAAGTCGCGAGGCTCGATTGTGGGGGTCTCCTCGGTGGCCGGATTCCACGGACTGCCGGGTCGCACCGGCTATTCGGCCTCCAAATATGCCATGGTCGGCTTTCTGGAGACCCTGCGCATCGAGAACCTCAAGAAGGGGGTTCACGTCATGGTGGCAGCACCGGGTTTCACCGCCTCCAATGTGCGATTCTCCGCACTCACGGCCGACGGGTCGGCGCAAGGAGCCACCCCACGCAAGGAGGATAAAATGATGAGTGCCCAGGAGGTAGCTCACCGGATTGCCAAGGGAATCTGCCAACGCAAACGAACCCTGCTCATGGAGTTTGACGGTCGTGCCACGGTATGGATCAAGAAGTTTGCTCCAGCTCTTTTGGATCGCCTCTTCTACAACCACATGGCCAAAGAACCCAACTCTCCCCTGAAGTAGCATCGACGCACTTTTACGGATCGGCTTACAAGGGTCTCAATCCGTAAAATACCGCTAAAAAAGCTCCTTTTCCAACGGTTTGGGGGCAAATTATGATTTTGCAAAAAACCTTAACGTGAGATGCACGGTTGTGAAACGTAACGGCGTTCAATGGGCTTGCGGAGTTAACTCATATTAAATAACACGAAGTGTTTGTTCTATGGAATTTTTAGCAACCTATCATCTTTTAGGATTGGTGATCGGCATCGCCACCTTTCTGATTATCGGGCTCTTTCATCCGATTGTCGTCAAAGCCGAATACTATTGGGGAACCCGCTGCTGGTGGATCTTTTTGGTCGTAGGCATCGGGGGAATCATCGGGTCGCTCTGTACCGGCAACACCCTATTGGCAGCCCTGCTCGGAGTTTTCGCCTTCTCTTCGCTGTGGACGATCAAGGAGCTTTTTGAGCAACGAGAACGGGTGCGCAAGGGGTGGTTCCCCTCCAACCCCAAACGCCAAGCAAAGCACGAATAACCTGATAAATGGTATTGTATAGAGGTTTCCGAAACCTTGGATTCTCTCAATCATCCTCTCTGATCCTTCCCCACACCGTTGGGGAAGGATTTTTTAGTGGTATTTCAAGGGCTGAGACCCTCCCACCGCAAGCCAATGGAAACCCTTTAGGTTTCCAATCCGCGAATCGGATCGTTGCAGGGGATAGGGGCACGCCTTTATTTTTCGTACGCTCTGACGGGATGCGGGATTTTCACCCTATTCAGTCCCTTTTGAAGTTTTGGGCGCAGTTTTTGAGGAAGATAGCGAAAGGAGATTGGCTCCATTTTTGCGGAGCAGAGCATTGCCACTCTGCTCCCAAGCAGAAACCCGGACGCCCACGGCCGTATCCGCTCCTCGAATTGATGAACCTCGCTCAAAACTCTCAAAAAACTTAGCGTATGAACTATGGAATCAGTATTCTCTTTCGAGCCATTCCGTTACTCATGGCTCTCTTTTGTTTCTTCTATGGCGGATACATCTACGCCTGGGGCGACGACACCTCACGGCTGATTGCCGGGCCCGTTGTCTTCTTTTTGGGGTCGATCTGCGTGGCTCTCTTTGCAACGGCGGCCACCATCATCCGACAAATCATCCACACCTACACCCCCTTTGCCCGCTATTTTCTGCCAATCTTGGGCTACCTGATGGCGGTCGGAACCTTCCTGTGCGGCATCTTCATTTTTCGAGATACGCTGGTTCCCTCCTTCTTTGTGGCGGGTCATGTGATCTGCGGATTAGGGCTGATTACCGGATGTGTCGCCACGGCAGCCACGGTGTCGACGCGCTTTTCGCTGATCCCCACCAACAGCGCGCAACCCGACCTCACGGTCAATCCGAAAGGGTTCTCACAAATGCAGGAGCTGCTTTTTGAGGGCATCGCTGCCCTCTTCGCGCTGGTTGCTTGGGGTTGGACGTTTGTGTTGCTATCAACCCCCACGACGCCCCATTTTGTAGCCGGCAGTGTGATGGGAGGTATCGCCTGCGTCTGCACCTCTCTGATTGCTTTGGTGGCCAGCATTGTGCGTCAAGAGCGCAACGTCTACACTCCGATTGAGAAACGCGCTTGGCCACAGTTGGTACTCTGGATGGGCAGTGTCGCAACGGTATGGGGTATTATCCTGGTGCTGCTCTATCTGGGGGAACCCCGTAACTTCGTGGGATTCGTGTTGATTGGGTTGGGATTGGTCTGCTTTAGCATCTCCAGCAAGGTGATCCTATTGGCCAAAATCTGGAAAAGTGACTTTCCTCTGGCTTCACGCATTCCGATCATTCCGATCATGACGGCACTCGCCGCACTCTTCCTCGCCGCGTTCCTCTTTGAGGAGGCACTCTATAAGGATAAATTCTTTGTTCCCTCGCGGGTACTGACCGGATTGGGAGCCATCTGCTTTACGCTCTACTCCATTGTCAGCATTCTGGAGAGCGGCACCAAGAAGTCCTAAGGTAAGCGCATCAACCCAAAGAGGGAGACGATAGAACTCGTCTCCCTCTTTGGGTGTAATTTAACACGGTATATGTCTGATATACAGATATGTTACTTGCTATAAAATAGCACGTTGTGCTTAGAACCGATAGCCCACAGTCAGCGCAAAGCCGTTCGTGCGAACCTCCTTGTTTTCGTTCAGAATGGAGGAGACGCCAATGTTGTAACGGGCATCGACCATGATCTTGTCGGCAAACTCATAGCTCAGACCCACGGGAATGGCAAAAGCAAACGCCTTGAAATCTCCGGTATTGGAGTTCGTGATCTCATGTCCGTCGGCTTTGATCTTGATTTTATCCGAGAGGTTCACACCGGGTTGGATACCAACCTTAAAGGCCATATCCTCCATGATAAAGAAGTTCGCCAGAATCGGAAGATTCAAGTAGTTGCATTTCTGGGTCATGGAGCTGTTGTCACTGCTCCACTTGGCTCCTTCACGCGAGAAAAGCAGGTCGGCCGAGACGCCAAACCATCCATTGAGTCGATAGTCGGCAAATACACCTGCGGTGAGACCCAACTTGGAGTCCTGGCCCATGCCACTCAACCCTGAAACATTAAAGCCGGCTTTTACACCCCAGCCCAACTGTGCATACGATGCGGTAGTCATGGCTACGAAAGCCACCATCGAAAGAAGAATTTTTTTCATACTATTTATCACATAAAGGTTAAAGTTTCCTGTGTCGGTTGGCATTGCCACTACCGCTTCGGTTTCCGAAGTTGCACGGCCACTTTTTTTGTAACGGCATGGCCGTCCGGTTTGTTACACCCCCAAAGGCGTTATGCCCTCTTCTCAAAGCGCAGCGCAGCCCACCCGTCGCGAAGTTGCGATGCCACAAACTGCAACCCCAGCTCCTCGGCTCGTGTGGTAATTGCAGGAATGTCAGCCTCCAAAATACCACTCAAGATTACCTTGCCTTGAGCCGAAAGGGTCTGAATGTAGCATGGCAGATCGCGCAAGAGAATGTTGCGATTGATGTTGGCCAGTACGAAGTCGTAGTGACGTCCCGCGAGCAACGAGGCGTCGCCCTGCTCCACATGAATCTGCTGTTGCAGACCATTGGCCGCTACGTTCTCTTGGCCGTTGCGGTAGGCCCACGGGTCAATATCCACTGCATCGACCCGACGTGCTCCGCGCAAAACCGCCAACATGGCCAACAC
>JAQUZZ010000160.1 GCA_028691095.1 Alistipes sp.
TCGGTACTCAGTACACAACTGCTGTTTGTGTATCGTTATCTTTTCGTGCTGTTGCAGGAGGCGTTGAGCATGACCCGGGCGCGTGATGCACGCAGCTTCGGCCGTCGCTCCTATCCATTGCGAGTGTGGGGCGTGATGATCGGACAGCTGTTGATCCGAACGTTTGAACGTGCCGAACGCATCCATCGTGCGATGCTCTCCCGTGGATTCGATGGGCGCATTCGTTCGCTGACCATACCCCCTCCTTGGCAGAGGCGAGATACCCTCTTTCTGAGCGTGTGGGGGGCGGTTTTTGTTGTGTTGCGTTTTTTGCATCCGATCGAGGGGCTGACTTCGTGGTGGAATTGAAGGGGAAGCTCTGCGTGCGATGGAGTCGCAAGAAACACATCGGTATTTTTATCGGCTAAAGCCACAAAATAACGGGGTATGAGTCATCATTTTGTCCGTTTCGAGAACGTGCACTATACTTATCCGAATGGATACGAAGCCCTGCGTGGCGTCTCCTTCTGTGTGACCCATGGTCAGAAAGTGGCTTTGGTGGGAACTAATGGGGCGGGGAAGTCCACCCTGTTGCTGCACATCAACGGCTTGTTGTTGCCCACCAAGGGGAGTGTCGTTGTTGGCGGGGTTCCTGTGGAGCGCAAAACATTGCCGTTGGTACGTCAATCGGTGGGCTTGGTGTTTCAGAATCCTGACGATCAGCTCTTTATGCCTACGGTTGAGGAGGATGTAGCGTTCGGCCCCTCCAATATGGGACTCCCGGCCGTAGAGATTGAGCGTCGTGTGGAGGAGGCCTTGGGGGCAGTGGGAGCCTTGGCACTTCGCCAACGCGCACCTTATCACCTCTCTGGAGGGCAGAAAAAGAGTGTCTCCATCGCCACGGTGCTCTCCATGGAGCCGGCCGTCTTGGTACTCGATGAGCCGACCTCGAATTTAGATCCTCAGGCTCGGCGTGCGATCATTCGCCTGATACGGACGTTCTCGCATACCTGTCTGATGGCGACCCATGACATGGAGATGGTGTGGGAGTTGTGCGAACGTACCTTGGTGATGCGCGAGGGCGAGTTGGTGGCCGATGGCTCCACAACGTCGATTTTTGAGGATGAGGCTCTGCTGGAGCGTTGCGGACTGGAACCCCCTTATGCCCTTTGGCGTGAGAGCCACGAGACGCAGGAGGAGGGGGCTGAGTGCTTTGCGGAGGCGCTTTCGGCGGAGACCCGTTGATGCGACGCAGAGAGACGTGATGGGGTGCGCAACGGAGATCGAAGCGATTTTCAGATGGGAATGCGTGTTTTATATTCCTTATAATGAAAGTGTTGAATGGTTGTATCGAATAAAGTGTGAATGGATGAAAATAAAAAAATGAGGGGTAAAATTTGCAGATCTCAAATAAAACGTTACCTTTGCATCCCGTAATCCGAAAGGAATTTACAATGCCCAGATGGCGGAATTGGTAGACGCGCTGGTCTCAAACACCAGTGGAGCGATCCGTGCCGGTTCGATCCCGGCTCTGGGTACCATTAAAGAAGTCAAATAGTTGTATATCAATTGTTTGGCTTCTTTTCTTTTTGTATTTGCGCCACGTTTGCACCACATAAATATTAACTATGTGGGTTTCTATAAAATATTAAAGGGCGAATTACCGCCCTTTAACGTTATTTGCCTATATGTCTTTTATTCAAAATTTACAATATTATCTTCTCCCCAAGAATCGTTTATAGAAACTGTAAAAGATTGACTACCGCCGAACAATTCCCCTGTAATAACTGTTTTCTTATTTTCGTAAACAGGAGCGTTTACTTTTATTGTTTTTAAAACGTTATTACCTGTTGTTAGTACCTCTAATGTTATTTGTTGTTCGACAAATGGCCAAGTATTAATAAACACTTCCGGGAAGGAAAAAGCCGTACCGGGGAAAGTAATACTTTTACTTCCCGACTGATAGCCTGCGTTTACCGTAATACCCCAAAATTCGGGATAAGTGAAATTAAGTCTCAACCCGGCAAAATTGGAAGGGGCGTTAGCTGAATCCATAATATTTAGCGCAATGGCTCCTGTCTTTCGTGGTAATTCTGCGCTATATATTTGAGCGTTGGCAATATTAACACCCTCAACGCTGGAATAATACACTTCGCGTTGTTCTGACCATATCCCGTATAATGTGTTATACTTCCCAAAATAGGCTCCGCCTTTCCCTTCTTTTCCGAATCCAGCTAAATATACCGTACAATCTCCCGAAGGTACTTTAACTGCTAAGTTTCCAAAGTTTGAAACGCTTGATAAAGATGCTGGTCAACCAGTTTCCATATGGTGAGGTAATTGCTTTTCCCCCTAAAGCATAAGGGTGTCCCATAGATCGCGTCTATTTCGGCTATGGGGATGTCGGGGTAGAGGGTCGCAGCATTGGGAAAGGCAGACAAGGGAAGGGGGACGAGTAGATACGCCTTTTGATTCCAATAGAGTATATCTGGTGCGTACCATAATACTATATCGGAAGCTGTAACGGAGTTTTGGGCACTTACTACAAAAGAGGAGGTGCTCATGATAAAGCACAACAGAAGGAGGCTTAAAAGTGGTCTCATATGCTTATGAAAATGGCAAATTTGTAAAAAAAGACATTGATAAAGCTATTGAGCTATATAACAAAGCTGCAAAACAAGGTCACGAAAGCGCAGCACGCAATTTAAAAGCACTTTTACATTAATCCCCATTTTCTTTTAGACCTATGTGATTGCACATTGTTAAAAGGGGTAATGTGGACAAAAACAGTTGGTGATTAGTCTGAGCGATAGCAAAAATCGGGTAATATGGTAAAAAGAGGTAATGTGGTAAAAAGTAGCTGATTTTGGCATTGAATTTTATGATTTTTTCAAGTCAAAAATAGACGCTAAATTTGATATGTAAAGCTGAAGAGGAAACGAGCTCTGCTGAGGAGCAACTCGTCAGAAATAAGCTTTATGATTATACAGCAGAAACAGGGGAACATTGTTCTCTTTCTGGCTTAATGGTCAAAATCGTGGATAGATTATCAGATAGAGGTGGCAAATTTGCCACCTCTATCTGATAAAATACAGTTTGAAATATTCGTCAATAAAGACCATTCTGTGCCGTTTCGATAGTCCATTATCTCTACTCCTGCCCTCGTTAGTTTTTTTACAGGCAACTGAAGTGCGATATTATTATTTGTATTGTTGTATATCCACCAAAAATATTCTTGATAGTATAAGTTTGAAGATGAGCCTGTTTTAGGTGTTTCCAGATATGATCTTCCCATCGCCTCACAGCCCGATTCAAGACAGGAGGTATCGGTGTTTTTTTGCTTCTATACAAAGTTAACATTTTTTTGTTTTATTCCACAGTCGACAAAGCTATCGGATTGATCTTAAATAACGTGAGTTCGATAATTGTTCGAACTCATAATACCGCTGAGGAGCAATTTGTGTAACAAATTGCGACAAAGTCCCCTCTTATTTTAAGAGGGGATTTAGGGGAGATAATATGAATGGAGCGTGCTGTTTTTCAAACAGCACTAACGTGAGTTCGATAATTGCAACTCGTATGGGATGTAATTTTTTATATGTTAAATAGTTGCAATTATCGAACTCACGTTAAATAGATCTATGGAATGTGCGCTCGATCCTCCTTCCCGCTTTTTCCCAAAACCCATCGAGCCCCGACACTGTGATAAAACCGAAGGTTCATCACGGTGTCGGGGCTCGGAGAAGCGAAGATGCTCCCGATTGCAGAGCAGAGAGGTGGGCCGTTAGGAGCCTTGGCGGATGATTCCCTTGTTTTTGCGTCCGTCGACATAGATGTAGAGCGGTTGATCGAAATGGATCATGCGCAGGTCGTCGTTTTCAAACGTGGCGGGAAGGCGATTGAGCTGTTCCACGTCGAATTTTCCATCGTTCAGGTAGGGGTTGAGGGTCATGTATCCGACCCCCAAGGAGGTGAGGTTCTGGAAAAAGTGCGTTCCCTGACTGGGGTCGACCCGGAAGTTCTCTAATCCGCTCTCCACAATCACCTTGCTCTCCGAAATATCCGACCAAGTGACCGGAATCCCCAACCAGGGGTCGCTGGAACCCCAGCGTCCGGGCCCGATCAGGACATAGGAGCGTTTCTCGGTACGCATTTGCAGGTTGAGTGTGCGGATTTGCTCGGCAATTTCGCGCGTGCGAGCGGTATCGAAGTGTTCGGGGCGCACATAGATCAGGTCGTAGACCTCCGGAATCGACCCCAATCCGAGGGCTTGCTCGGCATAGACCAAAGCCTCGGAGGTATCCACTTCGTCCCAGTTGAGCGAGGTGTTGGTCTGGGTGTCGACGATCGGGCGGATTTGCAGGAAGTTGAAGATCTTGTCAGCGCCATACGGCACATCCATGTTGACGGCAAACTCCAACTCGACAGGACAGCGCATCTCTCGTTCGCCGATCTCCAGCAGATCGCAGAGTATCTGAGAGAGGGGCATCGTGTCGTATTTGAGAATTTGCGAACAGGTGATAATCTTTCGTCCTTCGGTGAAGGTGCTGTCGCTGATGCACTGAT
>JAQUZZ010000161.1 GCA_028691095.1 Alistipes sp.
CACGCCCGCCCGCACGACAACCCTCCTTTCTCCCCCCTTACCGCGGTAATTAAAACTCCGTTTGCGGCGATGGAGCCTCAGGGATGGCCTCCTCCACAGGATGATCGCCAAAGTAGCGCACCACCTCCGCAGCGCGCTGTCGACCGATTACCTCCGCAAGCTCCTCGGATGAAGCACGTCGAATGCGAGACAAGGTGCGATACTTTTTCAGCAACTTCTCCACCGAACGGGAGCCCAGCGTAGGAATGTGCTCCAACTCACTCTTGATAAAGGCCAAGGAGCGTTTCTGTCGGTGAAACGTAATGCCGAAGCGGTGTGCCTCGTCGCGGATATGCATCAACACCTTGAGTGCCTCGCTGTTCCGGTCGATATAGTAGGGCATGGGGTCGTGGGGAAAGTAGACCTCCTCGATCCGTTTGGCCAAGCCGACAATCGCAATGCGGGACTCCAGTCCCAACCGCTGCAACGACTCGTAGGCAAAGCGAAGTTGTCCCTTACCACCATCGACTACGATCAACTGTGGCAACTCCGCCCCCTCCTGCAAGAGTCGTTCATAACGTCGCCCGATCACCTCATCCATCGACGCAAAGTCATTGGCTCCGATCACCGTCTTGATGTTGAAATGACGATACTCTTTGCGGGAGGGCTTCCCGTCTCGGAATACCACACAGGAGGCCACCGGATTGGTTCCCTGAAGGTTGGAGTTATCAAAGCATTCGATATGGCGGGGAGGGTCGGTCAGGTGCAGCTCCTTTTGGAGGGTTGCCATCACCCGATCGGTATGCCGCTGCGGATCCTTCACCTCCACCTGTTTGAGCTTTTCGAGTCGATAGAGCCGGCAGTTCCGCTCGGCGAGTTGCAGCAGTTGCAGTTTGTCACCTCGCTGGGGAATCACGAAATCAATCCCCTCAAAGCCCTCTTCGCGGGGCAGAAAGGGCACAATGACCTCGCGCGACAGACGCCCCTCGATGCGCTCCATGATGGCCGTAATGGCATAGCTCAACACATCCGCCGATTCATCCTCCACCCCCGGCTTCAGCTCTACGGTAAAGGTGTTGACCACGGCTCCATCTACCAGACGCATAAAGTTACAGTAGGCTCCCTCGTCGTCCATCACCAGCGTGAATACATCCAAATTATGCAGTGTATTGCTCACCACCACCGACTTGCTGCGATATGCCGCCAATAGATCCATGCGTTTCTTGTAGTGTGCCGCCTCCTCAAAGCGCAACGCTTCGGAGGCCTCACGCATACGCTGTTGCAGATACTCGGTTGTCGCACGGGTGTCCCCCCGCAACAATGCCGCGGCCATGGCAATATTTTCACGATACTCCTCCTCGCCCTGCGCCCCGATGCAAGGCCCATTGCAATTACCGATATGATACTCCAGACAAACGCTGTATCGACCTCGTTCGATCGCCTCCTGCGAAAGATTGAGCGAGCAACTACGCAGCGGGTAGAGCGTGTGCAGGGCCTCCAACACCGCTTTCTGAATATATACCGACGCATAGGGGCCAAAGTAGGTCGAGCCATCCCGCTCCCGACGTCGGGTCGAGAGGATGCGAGGAAAAGGCTCTTTGCGAATCACGATCCAAGGATAGGTCTTGTCGTCCTTGAGCAGGATGTTATAGCGCGGTTGCAGACTCTTTATCAGGCTATTCTCCAACAGGAAAGCCTCATTCTCGGTCGCCACCACCGTATGTCGAAGGTCTGCAATGCGACCCACCATCACCCGAACCTTTGCACTTTCATTGGCTCGGGAGGTGAAATAAGAGGAGACGCGCCGTTTCAGATTCTTGGCTTTCCCGACATAGATCACCCGTCCGTCAACGCCCAGAAACTGGTAAACCCCAGGGGAATCGGGAAGCAGAGCGACCTTCTCTTTGAGAAGCGTCATACGTTTGGTCTCGGCCATAGTTGCAAAGAAATGGTTACAAAGAGGAGAATAGATCCGAAATTTATGCTACATTTGTGAATGGGCGCTCCCTCTTTCGGACAAAGATAGAGATGAAATCACAAAAATCGACCGAAGGGGTCACGCTACCTCACCAAAGTGTAGCGTAGCATGAAACTTTTGGCTTCTTTTTATGTTATAAGAGATAGAAAAGCAGGATTACACCCTTCCTTCACGGTATACGTCTGGTATACTGAGGCGTGAATGGCCAATAAATAGCACGCTGTGCTTGCAAGATCCGCCAATGCGATTTTGAGCACGAGGGGAAAGGATGATATAACACGCAACATATTACATATCAAGGTTTACAAAAACCAAAAACGCACCTTGTGCGAACAAACACTAAGCATGGAATTGATAAAACGAGAGGATCTGAGCTTTGGTAAAACCGGGTGGCGTGCTCGGCTTCAGAGTGCGTTGCTCTCATGGATCGCAGCTCGCAAACAAATCAATCAGCTCTACAATGCAACTTTCCCGCCATCGAGTGATGCGGAGTTAAAACCCCTGCAAGGGATCGGTGCAACCTACACCCTCACTCCGCACGATCAGATGAATCTACCGGCCACAGGAGCCGCCATTCTGATCGCCAACCACCCCTCAGGAGCCTTGGAGGGATTGATTCTCATCGACCTACTCTGCCACCTCCGTCCCGATGTGAAGTTCATGGGGAATTTTCTACTTCGGCGCATTGATCCGCTACAACGATTCTTTATCGACGTCGATCCGTTCGAGAGTGCACAGCGTAGCAGCGTAGGGGGACTCCGCCAATCCTTGGCTCACCTCCAAGCGGGCGGACTGTTGGTGATCTTTCCGGCCGGTGAGGTGGCCACTTGGCAACAAGGGTTCGGCCATCTCCAAGATCGTGTCTGGCCCTCCTCCATCATGCGTTTCATTCGCAAAGCGCAGGTTCCGGTCGTTCCGATGTATATCGAGCTCTCCAACTCACTGCTCTTTCATTTGGCAGGCAAGATCCATCCGCTCCTGCGCACGGCACTCATCCCTCGTGAATTGTTACGCAAAAGAGGGCGTTGCGTCACCTTGCGCTGTGGTTCACCCATTGCGCCCAAACGCACCGAAGAGCTCTCGGAGCGTGCCTATGCCGACTTTATGCGTGCCTCGGTAGCCTATCTGCGCCCGATGCACGAGAGCCGTCTCCGCAAAATGGTTCCCCGCAAGACGCAGCAACGCGAACCCGACCAACTGCGCGAGGAGATTCCCTCAGCGCAACTTATCGAAGAGTTGGGACATATTCGTGAGACCTGCCGTCTCTTTGCCTCCGGTGGGTACGAGATCTTCTGTGCCCCACCCGACGTGATTCCTCAGATGATGATCCACATCGGCACCATGCGCGAAAAGACCTTTCGAGAGATCGGCGAGGGAACCCGCAATGAGATCGACACCGACCGTTTCGACAGCTACTACCATCAACTCTTCATCTGGGACAACGATGCCTCCCGACTGGTGGGAGCCTATCGTTTAGGGTTAGGCGATCAGATCATGGAACGCTATGGACTCGAAGGATTCTACACCCACACGCTCTTTCGGATGCGACCTCCCATGGAGGAGGTGATGCGCCAAACCATCGAGTTGGGTCGCTCCTTTATCGTTCGGGAGTATCAACGCAAACCGGCCTCCCTGCTCTTGTTGTGGAAGGGCATTCTCTATCTGCTGTTGCGGCACGAGCAATTCCGCTATCTGATGGGGCCCGTGACCATCTCCGGGGAGTTTCATGACGCCTCGAAACAGATCATCGCCTCCTTCATCGAGCGGTGCTACGGCGATCGACAGAAGATGAGTTACATCACCCCGCGCACCGGCATGAAACTCCATGCCCCGATCGACACGAGTCTTCTGCGAGAGATCCGATCCATCGAATTGATCAACAAGCTGGTGACCGACATCGAACAAGACGCCTTCTCGGTTCCGGTGCTCATTCGCAAATACCTGCAACTCAACAGCAACGTTCTGGGATTCAACACCGATCACGACTTCTGCGACGGACTGGATGCCCTGATGCTTCTGGATCTGTATCACGTTCCCGATCACATCATTCAGATGCTCTCCAAGGAGCTCGCGGAGTGTGACGTCATCGGTCGTTTTCGCAAGATGCAGGCGTAGCGCATCGGAGAAAGAGACCCTCAACGAAGGAGGAATCGAATGCACGTTAGCGCATCACACTTCAACGACTCATTACAAAAACCCCACGCCTCAATCTCTGAAGCGTGGGGTTTTTGTCTAAGGCACGACACAGATCGCGGAAGCGTTCCTTCACGATCTCGCCTCCCCGCAAAGGGCTATTGTTCCGACTCCGAGGCGGAAGAGTCCGTAGCTTGCGTTCCCAGCAAAGCGGCCAACTTCTGTGCAAACTGAGCCGTCCATCCTTGCAAGGAGAGCATCGTTTGCTGCGTAATCTGCGGTTGCGACGCCGCCAGTTTGCGTCCGATGGGCGATTCATAGAAGGCAATCAGTTCGTCCATATCCTTCTCCGTATAGAACTGCGCATAGATCGGAACCATCAACTCCATCAGTTCTGTAAAGGATTCTTCCAGGAGCCCCAGATCGGAAGAGCGTCGT
>JAQUZZ010000162.1 GCA_028691095.1 Alistipes sp.
CCACCTCCTTGGCCGAGAGGTTATCGTAGACCCCTTCGCGCATAATCACCTTGGCCTTATTCATCTTATTGATCATCTCTTCATCCACAAAATCGCGGGTGCGATGCCGATAATACATCAAGCCCACCATGTGCATCACGATGCCGGCCAACGCCTGTTGATAGCCCGACCGCTCCTCGTTGGCAATATCCAGGGCTTTAATATAGAGGTCAATGATGCGTTCGTTGAGTCCGATATTGAACACCGGAGCCTGATTGAGGAAGAAGCCCTCGGCCACGATGCGATCAATTGTCTCGCCCTTGAACCCGATCCAGTACTCTTTCCACCCGCTGTTGTCGAACGGGCGGTAGGTGTGCCACACTCCGGGAAAGAGGAAGAACATCTTGCCCTCGGTAATCAACTGCGACTCGCGCGACTCTCCATAGGTGAAGATTCCCTCGCCATCGGTGATATAGAGCAACTGATATTCGCTCAATATGCGTCCCTCGTTGACATTGAAAAAATAGCCCTGGGGATGACTGGAGGGAGGGTAGCTCTCGTTGGCCGAGATCGTCTGCGACCCCACGCTGGTCACCGACAAGCCCCATAATTCGTCCTCCTCGGTGGAGACCAAATACTTCACCTCATTGCTTGTTTCCCGCTCTTCCATAATTTTTTCGCTTTGAGTACACGATCTCGAACTCCCTGCCCGATGATTTTATATTACCCCTTCTGTCACGGCATAGACCGGATATACTTAGGTGTTGATTGCAATAAATCGCACGTTGTGCTTAAACAACCCAAAAATTAAAAAAACCTTACGTCACGGCATAGGCCGCGGATATACTTAGATGTTGGTTGCAATAAATCGCACTTTGTGCGTGTATTACACGATCAAGCGTGAAAGTCGCTTCGCGATCACATTTCGCTCCTCGTTGAGGACGGTGATCTGATGCATCACCTCCACCTGCTGCTCCTCGGGAAGTGCCGGATCGCACAACTGCTGCCGCAGATCGCCGATGATCTGGTCGATCACCTTTGACTTATAGAGGATCACCGCACGTGGCAAAGCCACCGACAAGCGATCTTGTTCGCTCTCCACCACAATATCAAACTTCTGCCACAAACGACTCACCGGATAGTTGTCGTCTCGGGTCAGCAGATCGACCGTCGCGTTGCACACCTCCGGATCGGGCGCATTGATGAAGTGGTTGACCTCCACTGGCTCTCCGGCCTGTCGCATCCGCCAATACTCCTGATAGATCTTCTGATAGGTCGGGTTGCGAAGGGTGATGCCATTCTGCGAGAGATCCTCCAGAATGGTGTCGGCCACATTCAACTCGACCGGGGTTTTACCCTCCATATATTCAAAGGTGCGCTCGCCGTATTTGAGCAGATACTTCATCAACTCCCACTCCAGCTCCTCCATGCTGCTGCCCGCACCCTCGATCCGCGCACGCTCCGTCGTCGAAGACAGCGGGGTCTGGCGTCGCAACACCTCTCGCGCTTCCGTGCCGGCTTGGTGTTCGACACTCCGCAATGCGATCTCTCGCAGCAACACCTGCTCGTCCACCTCCAGATGCAAGGCACACTCGTGGGTATAGACCGATCGGGTAATGGGCTCGGGAATCATCGAGATGCCCTGTACAATATCACTCACCAAGGCAGCCTTTTTGAGTGGATCGCCCTGCGCCTCCTCCAGCAACAATCGGGTCTTGAAGGAGATGAAATCCTCCTCATGTTCCAAAATAAATTGCTGAAGCTCCGTAGCATTATGACTCCGTGCAAAGGAGTCCGGATCCTCGCCCTCAGGCAACAACACCACACGCACATTCAACCCCTCTTTGAGGATCATGTCGATTCCGCGCAACGAGGCCTTGATGCCCGCGCTGTCCCCGTCGTAGATCACCGTGACGTTGCGGGTGAAGCGACGGATCATGCGAATCTGTCCCTCTGTGAGGGAGGTTCCCGAGGAGGCCACCACATTCTCGACCCCCGATTGGTGCATCGAGAGCACATCGGTGTAACCCTCTACTAAGATACAACAATCCTGCTGGGTAATGGCCCGTTTGGCAAAATAAATTCCATAGAGCACGTCGCTCTTATGATAGATCTCCGATTCGGGGGAGTTGAGGTACTTCGCTACCTTTTTATCGGTACGCATCGTACGGCCGCCAAAGGCGATCACGCGGCCGCTGATGCTGTGGATCGGGAAGATCACCCGACCGCAAAAACGATCGTAATAGCCCCCCTTCTCCCGTTGGATCGTCAATCCCGTGCGTTCCAGAAAGCTCTCTTTGTACCCATCCGCCAGGGCTTTACGCGTGAAAACATCGCCTCCCGAAGGGCAATATCCCAAGCCGAAACGCGCCATCGTCGCATCCGAGAAGCCACGCTCCCGAAAATAACTCACCCCCACGCTGCGTCCCTCATCACTCTGCTGCAAGGTTTGCGCAAAATAGTCGGCCGCATAGGAGGTCACCACCATCATGCTCTCTCGATCGTCATTGCGGTGCAACTCCTCCGGCGTCTGCTCCTCCTCGTTCACCTCGATGCCATACTTCTTGGCCAAGTAGCGCAACGCTTCGGGGTAGGTCATGTTTTCATGATCCATCACAAAGGTGACAGCATTGCCCCCCTTGCCACAACCGAAACACTTGAACAACCCCTTAGCGGGGGAGACCACAAAGGAGGGGGTCTTCTCGTTATGAAAAGGACAGCAGGCTTTGTAGTTGATACCCTTCTTTTGGAGCGTCACAAAGTCGCTGACCACCTCTACAATATTGGCGGCAGCAAAAATGCGATCTATGGTCTGACGATCTATCATGTTTTGTCTTACAGTGTACTGGACAAGGAACACAGGTGCTCAATCAACACCTTGGCTCCGATTCCGATCAGGATAATCCCTCCGAAAATCTCCGCTTTAGAACCCAGCCGCGAGGAGACCTTGGCTCCGATACGCAACGCAATGGCCGAGATCACAAAGGCGCACAAGCCGATCAGCAACGCCGCAAGCAGGATATTTCCCACGACGCTCCCCTCGAACAACGATACGCGCACCAGTCCCAGGCTGAAGCCCGAAATCAAGGCGTCGATACTGAGTGCCACGCCCAACATCATGGTGTTGCGCAACGAGAGCAGGCTGCATCCCGAGGGTTGTTCCCCCTTCGTGGAGCACCCCTCCTGAATCATCTTTCCTCCGACGACGGCCAACAAGCCGAACGCAATCCAATGATCGACGGAAGAGATCAGACGGCTCACATTTTCACCCAAGAACCAGCCGAAGAGAATCATCAGAAAATGAAAAATTCCTATGACAATCAAAAATCGCCACTTCTGCGACACGGTCACCTGACACCCCGACACACAACCCAACGTAAGTGAAACCGCGAACGTATCAAGGCTCAATCCTACTCCCAATAGCAAAATTTCCAGAAATCCCATGCGTTTACAATTTTCTGCAAAAATAGCGATTAATTTCTACCTTTGCGATATGGATTTCAAATTGGTTGCGGAATACCAGCCTACGGGAGATCAACCCGAGGCTATTGAGCAGTTGACGACAGCCTTAGACCAAGGATGCCGTCACAATACGTTGTTGGGGGTCACCGGTTCTGGCAAGACCTTCACCATGGCCAATGTCATTGCCCGGCTCAACAAGCCTACGCTCATCATGAGCCACAACAAGACCTTGGCTGCCCAGCTCTACGGAGAGTTCAAAAATTTCTTTCCAGAGAACGCCGTGGAGTACTTTGTCTCCTACTACGATTATTACCAACCCGAAGCCTACCTGCCGACCACCGACACCTTCATCGAGAAGGATCTCTCGATCAATGAGGGAATCGAGAAGATGCGGCTCAGTGCCACCTCGGCACTGCTGAGTGGCCGCAGCGACATCATCGTCGTGTCGAGTGTCTCCTGCATCTACGGCATCGGAAACCCCGAAGATTTTCACGCCACCTCCGTCGAGCTGCGCGAAGGGCAGGTGATCAGTCGCAACAAGCTCCTCTATGCCTTGGTCGATGCCCTCTACACCCGTAGCGAGAAGGAGTTCCGTCCCGCCACCTTTCGGGTCAACGGGGATACGGTCGATATTTTTGCCGCATACGGCGAACGCGCCTATCGCGCGGTCTTCTTCGACAACGAGATCGAGATGCTCTGTGAGATTGATCCGGTCACCGGACAACGCTTGCAATCGCTGGAGCGCGTGGTGATCTACCCCGCCAATCTCTTCGTCACTACACGCGATCGCATCGAGCTGGCCATCAAGTCCATCCAGCTCGACCTGGGAAAGCAGTGCGAATATTTCGAGTCGATCGGCAAAACCTCCGAGGCTCGACGCCTCAAACAACGCGTCGAATACGACTTGGAGATGATCAAGGAGTTGGGCTACTGCCCCGGCATCGAGAACTATTCGCGATACTTCGACGGACGCTCCCCCGGCAGTCGTCCGTTCTGTTTGATTGACTATTTCCCAAAAGACTACCTCTTGATTATCGACGAGAGCCATGTCACCGTGCCTCAGATTCGCGGTATGTTCGGGGGTG
>JAQUZZ010000163.1 GCA_028691095.1 Alistipes sp.
CCAAGGTGAAATCTTCGTATCGGAAGTCGAAAAGCGACGAAACCTCCGGATTGAGGTGCATCTGAGGTAGCGCGCGTGGCTCCCGCGAGAGTTGCAAATCGACCTGTTCGAGATGGTTACGATAGATGTGCGCATCGCCCAAGGTGTGGATGAAGGCTCCGGGTTGCAGCCCCGTGACTTGTGCGACCATCATGGTCAGCAAGGCATACGAGGCGATATTAAACGGAACGCCCAGAAAAACGTCGGCACTTCGTTGGTAGAGTTGGCACGAGAGCTTCCCCTCAGCGACATAGAACTGGAAGAGCGCGTGACAGGGCGGTAGTGCCATGCGGTCGATGTCGGCGACGTTCCAAGCACTGACGATCAGTCGTCGCGAGTTGGGGTTGTTGCGAATCTGCTCAACGACGTGGGCGATCTGGTCGATGTGAGCTCCGTCGGGTGTCGGCCAACTGCGCCACTGATAGCCATAGATGGGGCCCAATTCGCCATTGGCATCGGCCCACTCATCCCAAATCGTGACGTTGTGCTCGTGTAGGTATTGGAGGTTGGTCTCTCCACGCAGGAACCACAGAAGCTCATGAAGAATCGAGCGGAGATGGAGCTTCTTGGTGGTGAGCAGCGGAAAGCCTTCGCTGAGCTCGAAGCGCATTTGATACCCGAATGTGCTGAGAGTTCCGGTTCCGGTGCGGTCGTCTTTGATCGAGCCGTGGGCTTGAATATGGCGGAGTAGATCGAGATATTGTTGCATAGTTTGTAGCGTGTCAGGGTGTAGGGTGTGAAATGGGGTGTGTAAATCGGAAGGGGATAACAGGCATAGGCCTCGTGTACCTCTTTTTATCGGATCAGCAGGCTCTTCTCTTCGGGGTAGCTGCGTAACTCAAATTGTCCATTGGGATACAGGGCTCCGTAGGTGGGGGTGTCGATCCATTCGCCCAGAAAAGCGATGCGATGGGACGGGTCGAGCGGGAAAATCTCGGCACAGTGAATATGCCCACAAACGAAGAGTTGCACCTCCGGCTTTTCCTCTATGAACGTGCGAGCAAACTGCACCATCGGCTCCTGATCGCCCCGGAAGGGGTGCTTGATCGGCTTGGCTTGTCGATTGGAGCCACTCCACCACTGCCCGAAGCGCAAGGCCGTGTTGGGATGACAGAGGGTGGCGAAGCCTCGTTGCACCACCGCGTTGCGGAAGGCCCAACTGAGCAGGCGACCCTGCCAAGGCCGCGGCCCTAAGGCATCACCGTGTCCGATGAGGATGTCGTGTCCGTAGAGGTTTAGGATCTCGTATTGTGCCGCATGAATCTGGACGCCGCACTCTTGTTGCAGGTAGTCGAAAGACCACAGGTCATGGTTGCCGGGAAAAAAATGAATCTTCACGCCCCGATCCGTCAATTCGGCCAACTTGCCCAGCACACGCACAAAGCCACGTGGTACGACCCGACGATATTCAAACCAGAAATCGAACACGTCTCCCACCAGAAAGATGGCTTCGGCATCTTCGGCGCGTGCTTCGAGCCAGTGCGTAAACAGCGATTCTCGTTCGTTGGCCGTGGTCCCCACGGTGAGACCTAGATGCAGATCCGATGCAAAGTAGTACATTTTGGGGAAAGGAGTGAGTTGAATTTCGATGAAATAGTGTGAACGGGGAGAAGATTTTCGGAGGCCTTCCTTGCGATGGGGAAGCAGGCAGAGGCCTCGGGGTTGAAACTCGGAAAGCCGCGAACTCGATTCGTCAGAAGCGGTATTGCGGTTTCCCGATTAATAGAACTGCTCGGTCAGTTTGTTTTTCAGGGCATCACCGAAGAGGTTGCGACCGACAATCGAACCATCTTTGGCAATGAGAATGTTCGCAGGAACCGATTGAATGTTGTAGCTCATGGCGGCCATGCCGGCTGAGCCACGCGGATCATAAACGTTGATCCACGGAAGCCGTTGCCGATTGACCGTTTCGATCCATTCGGCCTTGACATCCCCCAGTGAAACTTGATAGATCGCGAAACCTTGGGGTGCATAGGTGGTGTAGAGCTCTTTCATCTCTGCGTTCTGGATTCCATAGTTGGCATCTTTCACCGACCAAAAATCGAGAAGAATCACCTTGCCTTTCTGATCGGAGAGTCTTTGGAGCTTGCCGGTGTGATCCTCCAACGCGATTTCGGGGAAGGAGGTCGAGTCCTGCAAGGCGGCTTGTTGCAACCGGTCGGCTAATTCGAGGGTTTGCTTGCGTTCTGTGATCTCTTTGCGCAGGGCTTTGATGCGCGAGAAGCCGGGATAGCGGGAGGCTACCGAATCGGCCACGATTTGATAGTAGATCAAGTCATCCTTTTCGTTAAACAGCCACATATCGTTGGGCAGTCGTTGATAGAGCGCATAGAGTGCGGCAACCGACGAGGCATGGGAGATGATAAATCCGATATGCTCGCGTTTGATGCGATAGTACTCCTGTACATATTGTTCCCGTAGGGTGCGACGTAGTGCGGTATTGGCTTCGCTCTCAGGGGTCTCTACGTAGATCCGGGAGATGGAGTCGAGGGTTGCGACGCTCTTGGTGTAGAATCCGTTGAACTCTTTGAGCAGTTGCGAGTCGTCCGATCCCTCCACCGTATAGTTGCAGGAGAGATTGCACAACGAGTTGACGGTGATGCGCTCGCCGGGGGCAACGATCAGCGGAATGGAGCTACCGTGGCAGAGAATGTTGAAGAATGAAGGAGATGCCTCCGTAAATTTAACTCGGAATTTGTAATCGCCCTCCGCAGAGGTGACGGTGGTATCGACCATCCGTCGCTCCCGAGAGGTGATCTCTTCGAGA
The DNA here is from genome assembly GCA_028691095.1 of Alistipes sp. GTDB lineage: Bacteria > Bacteroidota > Bacteroidia > Bacteroidales > Rikenellaceae > Alistipes_A. The sequence goes on from JAQUZZ010000163.1 coordinate 2,807, forward strand.
ATTACCGTGTCGCCGGCAAATCCGGTAAAAGTCCCCCGAATCAGTGCCTTGGGTGAGTCTGAACAGGACCATAGGGTCATGGGCAGCAGTACACAGGCCAATAATCTTTTCATTCTTACGATGATGTAGGTGTTTGGTTCTCTTGTAGGTGGTTCGTTTGGTAGGGATCCCTCCGAAGTAGTGTGGCAATTCTGAGGTTTCCCTCACCTCGCTACGCCTCCCTGCAAAGCGTCTCTTAAAACTGAGGAATACAAAAATATAATAATTCCTCAGAATATAAAACGGATTTCTTTGATATTTCTTATCTCAAGGACGAATTGATCCGTTTTGCCGCGAAGTATGCCGGATCTGCGAAGAGGTTTCAAGCTCTACCCTCGCACGGAAGGGGTCTGGAAAGGGGGCGCGACGGCCTTGAGATGGATAGGGTAACACGCGTGATGGGGCGGATGGAAGTGCGATGTGTGGGGGAATCGGAGTGGTCGGATTTGGAAAAACAAAACAGGTCGCACCACATGGGGGCGACCTGTTGATGGAGTAGGGATGTGATAGAAAGATTAGGCGGAGACGCTCTTCTCTTCCCTCACCTCTTGGTATTTTTTGTTGACCTCAATCTCGAAGTCACTCAGTACATTCATGTAATTGACAAAGGCTTCGTAAGGAGAGCCGTAGGGGTTGAAATAGCTGTGCACATCCCCATCGGAGAACCATTTGGTGGCCATGTAGTAGAAGTGGTCGGAGCATTGCAGAAAATTCCAAGCATGATCGAAATCGGGGTGATGGATCGCCTGGATCTTGGTTTTGAGTTGATTGCACTTGGTGAAGGCCTCATTCTGCAATTCATTGCCCAGCCAAGCGGTAATATCGCGCTCCTCATCGGCCCAAGAGGTGGGATAGGGAACGTGGAGGATGGCAATCGGTTGAAATTTCTGCGCAATCTCGTTGGGGGTGGCGAAGCGAATCATGCGGCTCTCAAGCGCCTTGCCCGGCAGGGCTTTCATAAACTCAAAGATGCCACTCTCGGCTTTTTGGTGCTCTCCGAAGGTCTCGTAGTCCATGAACAGATTGAGGATCTCTCCCGGTTGGGAGGCGTCGTTGACCCATGAGATGTACTTCTCGGCGGTTAGCGGCCATTCGGGCCAACTGTGATCGGAGAAGCGGAAGGCGATGTCATCGCTGAGTTTGAAATTACGCAACAACAGACGCAGGTGCTGATCGAGGGCATTGGCATAGACGAAATTCGGACTTTTCCATCCCAGAATGTGTTTGGCTCCCTCAGCTAACATGGTTTTGAATCCCATGTGAGCCACCATCTCCCCAATGTGATCCGAGTAGATGAGTTCGGTGTTGCGGAAGGTGGTCGGGCGGACGCCAAATTCGCGGTATATCAAATCGCTGTGTCGGTGCACCTGACGTGCAAACTCCTCTTCGTCGCTTAGCGAGGCGAGCGAATGGGCGTAAGTCTCGGCTAAGAACTCGACGCAACCGGTCTTGGCTAACATCTGGAAACTATCCAGTACCTCCGGTGCGTAGCTGCGAAACTGCTCGATGGCTAAACCGGAAATCGAGAAGCTCACCTTGAATTGTCCCTCATATTGCTGAATCAACTCTAAGAGCAGTTGATTCATCGGGAGATAGCAATTCCGAGCCACCTTCTGCATGATGGTTCGATTGGTATAGT
>JAQUZZ010000164.1 GCA_028691095.1 Alistipes sp.
GTGACGAAAGGGTGTAATCCTTCTTTTCGGTCACTTCGACCGTCGTAGCCGATCGTTGTGGCATCACCGATGATCCGTTTGACTATCTATACGCCAAAAGTGCGATTTTATTTTAACCTCAACATCCTGAGCCCAAGAACAGAAAGCCTCTATGGAGGATCTTCCGCATCGAAAGATAGGTAAAAATTTCAAAACTCCTCCCCTTCCTCCAGGAATTTGTCGTGCACGCCTCCACCGTTCAACCTATTGCGCAAGGCATTGGAGGTCGCGTCCGTTGGGGAGTGATAAAAACCGAAGGGTTTTTTCGTCGTACGTTCTCGAATCTGCCCCTTTTGTAGTACTTTTGAAGATCCAAAAGCATAGCATGATGTTCTTACTCGATAAACTCAAATCGTACGACCTGATTCTGGGCAGCCGTTCGCCTCGTCGCAGTCAGCTTCTCCAGGATTGCGATCTTCGCTTCACCGTAGCCGACGGCTATGAGGTGGAGGAGTCTTTTCCCGCCGACCTCCCTGTGGAGGAGGTTGCACCCTATCTCTCACGGCTCAAATCCGAGGGGTATCCCTTGGCGCTGGCGCCCTCACAAATTCTGCTCACGGCCGACACAACGGTAATCACCGAGGGTCAGATCCTCGGGAAACCCGCAGATCGCAAGGCAGCAAAGGCCATGCTCCAGCAGCTCTCCGGTCGGAGCCATCAGGTGCTCACCGGCGTGACGCTGCGCACAGCGCGCCATCGCGACACCTTCACGGCCTCGACGACCGTCTTCTTCAAACCGCTCTCCGACGAAGAGATCCACTACTACATCGAACACTATCGTCCCTACGACAAGGCGGGGGCGTATGGCATTCAAGAGTGGATCGGGTGTGTGGGCATTGAGCGGATCGAAGGATCGTTCTACAATGTCATGGGGCTTCCCGTGCAACTCGTACTCCGGCACTTGGAGTCGCTGCTATCGGACCCCGTATCGGGCAATTAGCCGTTCAGCCAACGCAGGCACACCGTGTGCAGCCGTGTCGGCCGTATACTCTACCGGATTGCGAACTCCGCACAGCTCGGGTTTGTGCGGATCGACCAGAAAGATCGGAACCTGTGGTTGAATATAGCGCACCAGCGAAGCGGCCGGATAGACCGCCAGAGAGGTACCAACCACCATCATCAAATCGGCCTCAGCCGCACGTTGCGTCGCTTGGTCGAACATCGGAACTCCCTCCCCAAAGAAGACCACAAAGGGTCGCAACAGCGCTCCATCGGGGGCTCTCATCTCAAGGGTCTGCTCCCACCCCTCGAAGGGAACAATTACCGATTCCCGTTCCGAACTCCGCAATTTACGCAACTCGCCATGCAGATGCGTCACATGATGGCTTCCGGCACGTTCATGCAGGTCGTCCACATTCTGTGTGATGACCTCGACCTCAAAATAGTTCTCCAAATCGGCAATCGCCTCATGCGCGGCATTGGGACGGGTGGAGAGGAGTTCGCGACGACGCTCATTGTAGAATCCGATCACCTTGGCGCGATCGCGCTGCAACGCTTCCGGAGTACAGATCTCCTCGATCCGATAATTGGCCCACAATCCGTCGGCATCGCGAAAGGTCGAGAGTCCACTCTCGGCACTCACTCCGGCTCCGGTAAAGACCACCAACTTTTTTCGACGCTCCATTTTATGAATAATTACAATTTATAAAACACACTGATTAATAGTGAGATTCCATTATTAACATCCCGTAATACAAGAGCTCGTCGTATCGAACACCCAAGGCGCCCATCGGCAACGCTCCGTCAAGCTCGATCGGATTCGATCAGTTGCAACAGCGCGTCGAGCGCCTCGTGCTGCGGAATGTTGCGACGCACCACCTCTCTGCCTCGATACAGGGTGATCCGCCCCGGCCCCGAACCCACATATCCGTAGTCGGCATCGGCCATCTCGCCCGGGCCATTCACAATGCACCCCATCACTCCGATTTTCAACCCCACCAGATGCGCCGTCCGCGCCTTGAGGGTTGCCAAGGTTTGCTCAATATCATAGAGGGTACGTCCACAACTGGGACAAGCAATATACTCCGTGCGAGAGATTCGCACGCGTGCGCTCTGCAAAATATCCAATGCCAACGCATCGATTTCGGCCGGTGTACAGATGCCCTGTTGGTCGTCAATCCAGATGCCCTCCCCAAATCCATCCAGAAAGAGAGGTCCCAAATCCGAGGCCGCACGCAGCAGCAACATCTCCGGATCGGTTTCGCGGTAACTACGTCGTAAGATGACCGGTTGAGTCATTCCTCGCGCGACCATCTTCAGCATCGCGGCACGCTGTTCGGCATAGCCGTTGGGGTGGTCGGTCGAGAGGATCAGAATCGCATCCTCAGGGGCTTGATCCAGCGTATGCAGATTCACCTCCACGCAACGACGTTGCACCTCCTCCGAGAGTTCGCTCCAGAGTACCGGAGGTCGATCGCCTCCCACACCCTCCACCACCCGCGTGCGACGACGACGGTAGGCATAAGGGGAGTAGCACTGCTCCTCCACCTCGATGGGGGCACCCTGGTCGCGACCGGCAAAACAAGAGACCAATTTGCGTGCTACGGGAATCTCGCGTTCGGGGGCTTCGGTCAGGGAGACCCGTATCGTGTCCCCGATGCCATCGGAGAGCAAGGCTCCAATCCCCACGGCCGACTTGATGCGCCCCTCACGGTCGTCGCCGGCCTCGGTAACGCCCAAGTGAATCGGAAAATCAAAGCCCTCATCGGCCATCGTAGCCGCCAGCAACCGATAGACCTGCACCATCACCCGTACATTGCTCGACTTGACCGACAGCACCACCTGATTAAAATGGAGGGCACGGCATCGCCGCATAAACTCCATTGCCGAGGCGACCATGCCCTCGATCGTATCGCCATATTGCTCCATGATAGCCGGAGAGAGGGAACCGTGGTTCACCCCGATGCGTAGGGCTACCTGACGTTCGGTGCATCGGGCAATCAGTTCTTCAAACTCGCCCCCCTTCTCATGAAAATTCCCGGGGTTGATGCGCACCTTCTCCACCCAGCGCGCTGCTTCCAGTGCGGCCGAGGGCAGAAAGTGGATGTCGGCCACCAAGGGCACCGTGCATCCGCGTCGATCCAGTTCGGCTCGAATCTCACCCAGATTGCGTGCTTCGCGACGTCCTTGCGCCGTCAGTCGCACAATCTCTCCGCCGGAGGCCACAATCCGCTCGATCTGCGCCACCGAAGCGGCCTTATCGTTGGTATCCGTGTTGGTCATCGACTGCACCAGAATGGGATGCTCTCCCCCGATCCAACGCTGCCCCACACGCACGGCTCGACTCTTGCGACGGGTGTAATGCCCCAGTGATTCACAAAATTTCTTCATTTTTTCTCAACGCTTCGCACGACGGAAGAATCTCAAAAAGAGTGTAATTCACACTGATTCAGCGATCTTTCCGTTTGTGCCGTTCGGTTATTCCTGTAAATGTGGAACAAATTTACAAAACTATGTGGGAGAATCGGTATCTTTAACCCAAATTTCGACGATTTCGCGATGGGTTATTTGCTGGACAATGGCATTCAATTTCTCAGCGGTGTAGGCGAACGCCGCGCCCAACTGCTCCATAAGGAGTTGGGAATACGCACGCTGGGGGATCTGCTCTATCACTTCCCCTTTCGCTACATCGACCGCAGTCGCATTTGGCGCATCAGCGAGGTGCAGGACGACGCCCAAACCTACATTCAACTCAAGGCGCGCATCACCGGCTTTCAACACGTGGGCGCAGGAGCCAAGAAACGCTTCATCGTCACCGTCTCCGACGCCAGTGGCGTGGCCGAATTGGTGTGGTTCAAAGGGATCGACTGGATCGAAAAACGGCTGGAGATCGGACGCGAATACCTGATCTTCGGACGCCCCACCCTCTTCGGTGGTGTACTGAATTTGGTACATCCGGAGGTAGAATCGACCCTCGAACAGGCCAATCGTTTCCACTCCAACGTCCAAGGGGTCTACCCCACGACCGAGATTTTGAGCAACCACCAGTTGGGTACGAAAGCCCTCTACGGGCTGCTGTGTACTCTGTGGCCTCAGGTGGAGGGTCACCTACGCGAGACGTTGCCCGAATCCCTATGCCAAAGCTACGGACTCTGTTCGCTGCGCGACGCCCTCTATCACATCCACTTTCCTGCGTCGCAAGAGGCACTGCGTGCCGCCCAGTTTCGACTGAAATTTGAAGAACTCTTGGGTACCCAACTCTACATCCTCGGTCAACGCCAAGGACGACACCAACGCCACAACGGATTTCTCTTTCCTACGGTCGGTACGTTTTTCAACACCTTTTACCGTACCAAATTGCCGTTTGCCCTGACCGGTGCCCAGAAACGCGTGATTCGCGAAATCCGTGAAGACACCCTCTCCGGAAATCAGATGAATCGGCTGCTGCAAGGCGACGTGGGTAGCGGCAAGACCCTCGTGGCACTGCTCTG
>JAQUZZ010000165.1 GCA_028691095.1 Alistipes sp.
GCGTCCTTCGCGTGATTTCCGCAGTTCGCGTTCGTCGGAGGGATCGTCGAATTATCGTAACTCCGAGAGCCGTTTCCGTCGTTCGGAGGAGTCGGGTAGTTCGCGCTACAACAAGGAGGATCGTCCGCAATATCGACACTACAATCACACCAGCGATTCGGATCGACGGGAAAACAACCCCCGTGAGGATCGCAATGCACGTTACGGAGCTCCGCGCAACAACGATCGCAACGATCGCAGCGACTTCGCCCCTAAGAGAAGTTACGGGAGAGACGAAGGATTCCGCAAGAGCGAGGGCTTTCGCGGTGAGGGCGATTCGCGTAGATCGGAGGGTTTCCGCAGCGAAAGAGGATTTCGTAAACCGGAGGGATTCCGCAGTGAGGGTGACTCCCGTAGATCGGAGGGTTTTCGGGGTGAAAAGAGTTTTCATAAATCGGAGGGATTCCGTCGTGACGAGGGATTTCGCAAGTCCGGGGAGCATCGCTCTGCGCGTCCCGAGGGAGGTTTCCGTAAAGGGCCTCGCCGTGACAAGGAGGCTTATCCCCGTTTTGATGCCCCCAAGCCCGTAGGGGCTATTCGGCTCAATCGCTTTATTGCCAACTCAGGCATCTGTTCGCGTCGTGAGGCCGACGATCTGATTACGGCCGGCGTGGTTTCGATCAATGGAGTGGTGGTGAGTGAGTTGGGTACGAAGGTCAATCCGACCGATGAGGTGCGTTTCAATGGCGAACTGATTAAAGGGGAGAAGAAGGTCTATATTCTGATGAACAAACCCAAGGGTTTTGTTACCTCGGTAGAGGATCCTCATTCGGATAAAACGGTGATGGATCTCTTGCGCAATGCTTGCACCGAGCGGATCTACCCGGTAGGTCGTCTGGATAAAAACTCGGTGGGAGTCCTGCTGTTTACCAACGACGGGGAGTTGACGCGTCAATTAACGCATCCCAGTTACAACAAACGGAAGGTCTACCAAGTGCTCCTGGATAAGGTCTTGACGGAGCAAGATATGACCAAAATTGCCGAAGGGGTCACACTGGAGGATGAGTGATCTTTGCCGACGAAATCAGCTATGTGGACGACAGTCGCAAAGAGGTGGGCATCGAGATTCACTCGGGACGCAACCGAATCGTACGACGCATCTTTGAGTCGTTAGGGTACGGGGTGCAGAAGTTGGATCGCGTCTACTTTGCGGGTCTCACCAAGCAGCGACTCAAACGAGGCGGTTGGCGTTTCCTGACCCCCAAGGAGGTGAGTATGCTCAAAAGCGGAGAGTACGAGTAGGTCGGGGTGCCTATCCCAAGCCTTCTGCTTGATATTTATGGATTTGAGGGAAAAAGATTGCATGGAGTTGAGGGATGTCTTCCTTCGTGAAATGCACAGAGATCCTATCTTTTTGTGATATTTTGCAAAAAAACGTTTGCAAAAAGCGTTTTTCCGTGTATCTTTGCACTCGATTTCAACGATGGTTCTCTAGCTCAGTTGGTAGAGCACGACACTCTTAATGTTGGGGTCGTGGGTTCGAGCCCCACGGGGACCACAGATGTACATCCTGATAACAGCAATGTTGTCAGGATGTTTTGTTTTTGGGCATACCTAAGAGAAGGATGGGATGGATTAGTGCGTTTATAATCAATGCGCTGTATTTCTTGTTCTGGGTGCGCGTGTGTTTCCGTCAAACGAAACGTTTTTCTGCGCGACGACCGATTGCCCGAATCGATTAAAATCCTATCTTTGTTCATTCGAGTTCAGCGATTGGGTTTTGACGGGTTCACAAAGAGTCATCCTTGTCGCCAGACCAAGACATAGTGTGCGGGAAGAGTCGGGTCAGTGGAGGGATGGGAACAAGAATCCCGATGCGGGGTCTGATTCTTCTTCTCACTGTATTTAATTGATATACAGATTGTTTATTGCCAATAAAAGCACGGTGTGCTGCGGATGATGAGTTTGATGCGTGAAATCTATCTTATGTTGACCCAGTGGCGGGCAACGTTACTCCTGTTGTTGCTCTTGAGTGTTGCGTTGGCCGGAGCCACTTGGTTGGAATCGAGTATGAACAGCGAAGCGGCTCGCGCGGTTGTCTATAATGCGTGGTGGTTTCTTTTGCTGTTGGGTCTTCTGATTCTCAATTTTATAGGTGTGAGTCTGCGACTGGGGTTGTGGCGTCGGCGGCGATGGGGTGCCCTGTTGCTCCATTACGGCTTTGCGGTGATCCTCTTCGGGGCTTTGACCACCCATATCTGGGGTTTCGAGGGGGTGATGCACATTCGGGAGGGGGCTTCGTCGGATCGGTTGATGACCTCCCGCCATGAGGCGCGCACCCTGCCCTTCACGGTGACGTTGAATCGCTTCGCGCTGCTGCGTTATCCCGGATCTCAGACCCCTTCGGCCTACCAAAGTGAGGTGACCATTGCCTACCAAGGACAACGCATCGACCGCCTGATCTCGATGAATCAGGTGGCTCATGTGGCTGGCTATCGCCTCTATCAATCCTCCTATGACCCCGATGAACGAGGGACAATTCTCTCGGTCAATTACGATCCGGTGGGCACAGCGCTCTCCTATGGTGGCTATTTGATGCTGTGTGTGGGGTTGATTGGGGCGGTGGGAGCTTCCGGGTCGCGTCTGCGTCGGCTCTATGCCCGATTGCCCCGACAGGCGATGTTGGTGCTGTGGGGGTGTGGCATCGCGTTGGGGGCGGAGGCCTATCCGGTGACGACGCCCGATCGGGCGGAGGCGCATCGTTTCGGAGGTGTCTTGGTGCACTCCTCTGAGGGGCGAATCGAACCGGTGGAGAGCTATGCTTCGGAGATCTTACGGAAATTATACCATCGGGATCACTATCAGGGATTGACGCCCAATCAGGTGTTGCTGGGGCTTTGGACTGATCCCACGGCGTGGCGCGGAGAGCCGTTGCTTTATACGGGCAAGCAGCCCCTGCCCGCGGAGTTGGGGATTCAAGGTGCCTATGTATCGCTCGATGGGCTATTTGATGCAGCGCATCGCTACCGTCTGCACGATGCCGTAGAGCGCATCTATGCCAAGCCTGCCACGGCACGGACGAAAGGCGAACAAGCCGTGCTCAAATTGGATGAGCGCGTGAATATTCTCTATGGATTGTTGCGAGGAGCGCTTCTTCCGGTGTTGCCGGATGCAACGGGGGCGCGATGGTATTCTCCATCCGACACGTTACCCGAAGCGGTTCAGGCCGCAGCGCGTCTGCTGGAGCAGTATCGCCAAGGGATCGTGACGCATACGACGTCTCAGGCAACGCAGGCATTGGAGCAGTTCAAGGCTCTTCAATACGCCGGTTTGCCGCAGTTGCGCCCCGGACAGATCGAGGCGGAACGTCTCTATAATCGAGCCGATCTTTTTCGCTGGGCGTTTCGTGGCGATCTGATTTTGGGCGGGGTGTTGTTGGGGTTGACGCTGTGGGGCATTTTCCGTGGTCGCTCTCGGCGATTGCAGCGGGTGCAGCGGGGCGTGATGGTGGGGATCTTTGTGCTGTTCGGGCTCCATACGTTGGGTTTGGCGTTGCGCGGTTATATCAGCGGTCACGCTCCTTGGACGACTGCCTATGAATCCATGGTCTATGTGGGATGGGCGACTGTGCTCTCGGGAATCATCTTCTCGCGTCGCTCACCTTTGGTTTTGGCTCTGGCAACGCTGCTGGGTGGCGTGGTGCTGTTTGTCTCGCATCTCAACTGGCTCGACCCGCAGATCACACCTCTTGTACCGGTGCTCAAATCCTATTGGTTGATGATTCATGTCTCGGTGGTCACGGCCAGCTATGGTTTTTTTGGAATTTGTGCCGTGTGTGGCATTACCGCCTTGCTTGCAGCCATTGCGCGACGACCGCTGCCCGAATTGAGGATTGTGAATGAGATGGCGATGATTATCGGCTTGGTGCTGTTGACCATTGGCATCTTTTTTGGTGCGGTGTGGGCCAATGAATCGTGGGGGCGTTATTGGGGTTGGGATCCCAAGGAGACCTGGGCGTTGATTACGATGCTGGTCTATGCGGCCGTGGTGCATTTGCATTTTATTCCGCGACTTTATAATAAACCTTTGTTTTTCGACGTTCTCTCGGTGCTCAGTTTTTCCACGGTGCTGATGACCTTTTTTGGGGTCAACTATCTGCTGTCGGGACTTCACTCCTATGGTCGGAGTGAGGGGCTCTCGGGATGGATTGTGGCGGGGAGTGCGATGGGCGTGGGGCTGTTGATCGGAGTGGCTCGATGGCGTCAAGCGAAGGAGAAGCCGAGGCTTTAACCCCAGCGTGCAATCCTTTTTTCGGGGGGGGATCTCTCCCGTCTTCTGCAATCGGATGGTAGCGCAAAAGGTGAAAATTGGAGGAAAATCGACCGAAAAATCCCTAAAAGCATGAAATTGAGGCCTTGATTTTTAGAATCTCCGTGATTTTGATTATTTTTGAAATTGTGTT
>JAQUZZ010000166.1 GCA_028691095.1 Alistipes sp.
GGATCAGGATCACTCCCAGTTTGGCCACAGCGCCGTAGACGCCTAAGGCATCCATGGCTTCGTCGTGGGGGAGCAGGTATTTAATCATTTGGCGGTCGATAAACTCGTTGGCCGTTCCGGCGATACCGCTCAGTAGCAGCGGAAACGAGTAGAGCAGGATGGTTCCCAGCAGCCGCCACCGAATCTGAGGCAACAGCTCTTTGCGCGAGGGGAGCAACATTCCCAACATAGCGGCACTGGCAACGATGTTGGCCACCAGCACATACCCGGCTCCGAACGTTGGATCGTAGAGCCCTAAGTCGGCTCCATGTTGAGATAGTAGGGGTAGCAGGGAGTAGAAGAAGAGGGTGAGCACGAGGTTGATGACCACCGAGAGAATCCGCAGCGACATGAATCGCATGGCACGTCCCTCTTGACGCAGACGGGCGAAGGGGAGTGCCGTGATGGCATCGAGAGCCACGATGACACCGACCATACGGATGTAGGAGGGGTGATCGACATACTCCAACGTGCGAGAGAGTTCGGGGGTGAAGAGCCATACCATGCCCAAGAAGAGCAGTGCGACACCCGAAACCGTACCCCAGAGCGTGCGAAAGATCTCACGGCGTTGCGTTGGGGAGTCGGTTTGTCCGGCGAAACGGAAATAGCCGGTCTCCAGCCCCAGGGTCAAGACCACCAAGGCGAACGGGATCAGCGCATAGAGATCGGTGACTACCCCATATTCGCCTGTGGTCATCAAACGGGTGAGGTAGGGGAAAAGCAGATAATTCAAGAAACGGGGCACGATGGTGCCTAATCCGTAGATGGCGGTTTGTCCGGCCAGTTGTTTGAGCATTGTAGCACGTTTTGATCGCTGCAGCACCGAAGTGCCGCAAAAGAGTGAAGCCTCAAGTTGACGTGAGTTTGCACCATGCGCGTACTCACGTTAAGTTTAGGGGGGCTAAATCTTAGACATAGCGCAAGGGAAGAGCCCTCGTTATAGGTGGGGTGAAGCGTCCGGTTCGTGGTCTACGAGTAGGTTGCAACCGCGAATCTCGCTGCCCGCAATCCGTCCCAGAATTTGGAACCGACCTTGAGCGTCGGTTGCTCCCAGGTCTTCGGTTTGCAGAAAAGCGCAAGAGTAGAGATTGGCCAGGTCGATGAGGTTGACCCCTCCGGTGCGTCCGGTGGGCAGCAGGGCAAACGGGTCATTCAGGTCGCGGAGCATGACGCGCATCCAGGGAGGCGTGGAGAACCACCCCTCCCCCTGAGAGTAGGCTTGCGACATCAGTTCGGCCATGCCGTACTCCGAATGGATGCGTTCGACGTGAAACGCTTGGCACAGCAGCCGATGAAACGCGGCTTTGGAGAGCTCCTGACGGTGCCCTTTCATGCCTCCGGTCTCCATGATTAGAACGTCATGCAGATCCGTCGGATGCTGCTCGGCCAGATCCCATAGGGCATAACTCACTCCTAAGAGAATCTTGACCGGCGCCGTCGAGGCGTGCAGCTCGCGCAGCAGGGCTTCGTGGTCGTAGAGGTAGAAGCCTCCGCCCGCCCCGTCGCGAATCAGCCGATCGACCATGTAGATCAGCGAGGAGCCTTCGCGTTCGAGGTAGTTGGGTAGCAAAGCGAAGAGAGCTACCCGATCTCGTGGCCCATAGAAGCGTTCAAAGCTCTGAATGAAGGCCTCTTCGTAGAGGTGCAGGCCGGCTACCAGATGCCGCGATGGGGTTTGACCCGTGGTCGCGCTGCTGGTGAAGATCTTCTGGGGCGGTTGGGTGCCGCAGTAGATCTCTTGGCTCTTGAAGAGCGATACGGGAAGGAAGGGAATCTGTTCCAGTGTGGTGACCTCCTCAGGCCGAACCTCCAAGCACTCCATGTAGGCACGATAGGGGGCACACGCTGTGGCCTGGAAGTGAAAAACATCTAAGGCGGTGCGACGAAACTCCTCCTCCGAGGTAAGGGTGAAGATGCGTTGGGGATCCATCATCAATGCAGGTTCAGCAGATAGCGTTCGCACTCAAGGGCTGCCGCACACCCCGATCCGGCAGCAGTGATGGCCTGACGGACGTGAGGATCCTGCACATCGCCCGCGGCAAAGATGCCCGGAATGTTGGTGCGGGTCGATCCGGGTGAGGTGCGAATATACCCCTCTTCGTTGAGTTCCAGGAAGTCGGCAAAGGCGGCCGTGTTGGGGCGGTGTCCGATGGCGACAAAGAAGCCGGTGATCGCCAGCGTCTCTTCGAGCCCCTGTTCGTTGCGAATCCGTACGCCGGTCACTCCGCTGGCGTCTCCCACGATCTCTTGGGTCACCGATTCAAAGTGTACTTCGAGGTTCGGTGTGGAGAGCACCCGCTTTTGCATCGCTTTGGAGGCTCGCAGGTGGGGTTTGCGCACGATCAGATGCACCGTTTTGCAGATCGAGGCGAGATAGGTCGCCTCCTCACACGCCGTGTCGCCTCCTCCAACCACGGCCACGACCTGGTTGCGGTAGAAGAATCCGTCACAGGTGGCGCAAGCCGACACGCCCATGCCTTTGAACTGCGACTCCGACTCCAATCCCAGGTATTTGGCCGTCGCTCCGGTGGCGATGATGAGGGTGTCGGCCGTGAGCAGATGGTTGCCATCCACGGTGACCTGAAAAGGGCGTTGCTTGCTCTCGACCGCCGTAATGGTGCCGAAGCGTACTTGCGTGCCGAAGTGCTCGGCTTGTTGTTTCATGCGTTCCATCAGCTCGTTCCCCTCGATGCCGGCCGGAAATCCGGGAAAGTTCTCGATGCGCGTCGTCGTGGTGAGCTGCCCTCCCGGTTCAATACCCTCGTAGAGGATGGGTTGCAGGTTGGCACGGGCTGCATAGATGGCCGCGGTGTATCCCGCAGGGCCGCTGCCGATAATCAAACAAGAGGTGTGTTCCGTATTCATAGATCTTCGATGTTTAAGCAAAGGATGTTTTTGGATGGACAATCAACGTGTTGTGGCGGTTTCGGAGGTGTAGAGATCCTCCAGTGTGGCCATCTCCTCGAAAAGAGATTCGAGCCGCAGGAGAATCGCCTCTGCATAGCGGGCTCCCTTTTCGGCCGAGGCCTTGTGGGGATCTCCGATTCCCGTATCCTCCGAGACCCGATCCCACTGCCGCGGAAGCCATGCCGTGTGGTCGTTGAGGCGCTGTGCGGCAAAGGGGTGCGCCGTGCCGTTGCCCGCGTAGCTGCTGCGTACAAGTTCCGGATAGTAATGGAGCATCAGCGAACTCTCCATCTCTCCGGCATGATCGTCGCGCTTCTCGAAGTACCCCTCCTGCGGAATGATGTCGAAGGTGTTGGCCACGGCAATCGTGAAGTCGGGGTATTCAAACGCCAAATCTCGTACCATGTTGCGGAACGAGTTGCCCCCGTGGCCGTTGAGTAACACCAGCCGGCGCATCCCTTGGCGATGGAGCGAGGCTACGCAATCGCCTAAAATGGCGCGTTGGGTCTCATAGCGGGTGTGGATGCAGAAGGGTTTGTTCCACTGCCCCGGATTTTGGGAACCGAGGGTGATCGGGGGAAGAACCATCACCCGGACACCCCGTTTGCGCCACAGCCGTGCCGCAGCCTCGATGCCGAGTTGTTGGGCAATCAGGGCGTCGGTGAGATAGGGCAGGTGAAGATTATGGGGCTCTGTGGCGCCCCAAGGAAGTACCGCCAAAGCGTAGGGGGTCTCTTTGAGATCGCCGTAGCAGCAACGCGATAGGTCAATCGCATCGGCATCGTCGAGGGTGTACATGGGTCGTTATCGTTTTGGAGTGAGCACCAAGAACGGGACGATCATCTCCTCCATGGAGATGCCTCCGTGCTGGAAGGTGTTGTTGTAGTAGCGAATGAATTGATTGGTGTTATTGGGGTAGACAAAGAAATCGCGATTGTAGGCAAAGATGTAGGTCGAAGTGAGGTTTGATTTGGGAAGGTGTGCCGCCTCAGGTTTGGTGATGGCGAAGACCTCCTTGTTGTTGAATCCTAAGTTGCGCCCCGTCTTGTACCGCAGGTTGGTGGAGGTCTCTCGATCGCCGTGCACCTTGATCGGATGGTCGACCTGAATGGTGCCGTGATCCGAGGTGATGATGATTGTGTGTCCGCGCTCGGAGAGCAGCCGCATCACCTCCAGCAGGTCCGAGTGCTCGAACCAAGAGCGCGTGAGCGATCGGAAGGCCGCTTCGTCTTCGGCCAGATCCCGAATGATCTGGGTCTCGGTGCGGGCGTGGGAGAGAATATCCAGAAAGTTGTAGATGATGACCGAGAAGTCGGCTTGGTAGACCTTGTCCAGATTCTCGACCAGCCGCTTGCCGGAGTCGGATTTGACGATCTTGTCGAAAGAGAGGGCGTAACTCTTGCCTTTGGTCTGCATCAATCGGCGCAGGAACTCCTCCTCGTGTTGATTTTTGCCCCCCTCCTCGTTGTC
>JAQUZZ010000167.1 GCA_028691095.1 Alistipes sp.
GCATTGCAATCCCGAACATCCCATGAACCGTTTGCACGAGGAATCGGTGACTCACGTTAAACCATCAATCGTATAGAGCGCATCTTCTGACTCCGCTTAGGAGCTGAGGTGCTGTGGCGTATGGCAAAATCAAAAAAGAATTTCAGGGACTCTTGGGCCGATTTTACGGCACTCTCGACACAGATCGGTCAGCGTAAGTTTGCACCGGTCTATCTGTTGATGGGCGAAGAGCCCTACTTCATCGACCGTCTCTCCGAGCAGTTTGCCGAGCAGGTGCTTGCCCCCGAGGAGCGGGATTTCAATCAAACGATCCTCTACGGCAAGGACAGCGATGCGGGAGCCCTTATCAACTTGTGTCGTCAGATGCCGATGATGGGCGGGGTGCAACTGGTGATCCTGCGCGAGGCACAGGCGTTGCGGCATCTCGAACAGTTGAGCTTGTATGTTTCCAAGCCCTCCGCAGCGACGATTCTGGTGTTGTGCCACAAGGAGAAGAGTCTCGATCGACGCGGACAACTCTTCAAGCAGATCGAGAAGTGTGGAGTGGTTTTTGAGTCAACCTCCCCACGGGAGTATGAGATCGGGGGATGGGTGAGTGATTATGTGCGCAGCAAGGGGTGTACGATCGACGCGGCTTCGGTGGAGATTCTGACCGAACATTTGGGAGCAGACCTCTCGAAGATCAGTAATGAGGTGGGCAAATTGCTGACCTACCTACCGGAGGGCACGCGCAAGATTACGGCCGATCATATCGAGCAGAATATCGGGATCAGCAAGGAGTTCAACAACTTCGAGTTGACCCGTGCGCTCTCGGAGCGCAATATGGCTCGTGCGATGCGCATTGCCGACCATTTTGCCCGTAACCCCAAGGAGAATCCGCTGGTGGTAACCCTCAGCACGCTATACACCCATTTTCAACGGATTTTCATCCTGAATTACCAGCGATGGGTCGCCCGACGCAAGGGCACCGCGTTGCCCTCGGAGATGGAGTTGGCGCGGATGCTGAAACTGCCGACCGCCTACTTTCTGAAGGAGTATCAGCAGGCCGCAACGCTCTATCCCAATCCGAAGGTGTTTGCCATTTTGGGGTTGTTGCGAGAGTATGACCTCAAGAGCAAAGGGGTTAATGTGGGTCAAACCGATAACGGAGAGCTGCTCAAGGAGTTGTTGCTGAAGATTTTTGCCCTTTAAGTACAGCGTGCTATTTATTGGCACGAAATAATACACCGTGGAGAAGAGGGGCTCAATCACTCTTTGGAGTTGCTTTTCTTACGATTGAAAGTGAAGATCATGACGTTTATTTTGATTTTTCTTACGGCCGTCGTGTCGGTAGCGGCCTTTGGTAACCGCCGACTGTTTGATCGGCTCTCGATGCAGCCCGCTCGTGTGGTACATCAACGGGAGTGGTATCGCGCAGTGAGCTATGGTTTTGTGCATGGCGACACGATGCACTTGGTGGTGAATATGTTGGTGTTGCTCTCCTTTGGCGTGGCCGTCGAGCGACTCTTTCGGGCGTATGAGCAGGCGGGGATGATTTTCAATAGCTATTGGAGTTATGCGTTGCTCTACTTCGGAGGATTGGTAGTTTCGGTGCTTCCCGACCTGATCCGACGCCGCAACGATCCGTTCTACTCCTCCATCG
The DNA here is from genome assembly GCA_028691095.1 of Alistipes sp. Lineage (GTDB taxonomy): Bacteria > Bacteroidota > Bacteroidia > Bacteroidales > Rikenellaceae > Alistipes_A. Next base: position 1,643 of record JAQUZZ010000167.1, read on the forward strand.
GGGCTTCGGGTGCTGTTTCGGCCGTGGTCTTCTGTTCGATCTTCTTCAATCCTTGGAGCAAAATCTACTTCTTTGGACTGATCCCCATTCCCGGCATCCTCTTCGGAGCCCTCTATGTGGGGTATGAATACTATATGGGGCGTCGCGAGGGCGATCACATCAACCATAATGCCCATCTGGTGGGGGCTTTATACGGCTTTGTATTCCCCTTACTGATGGAGCCGTCGATGTTGCCGCAGTTTTGGATGCGATTGTTCCACCCCGGAGCTTAGGATGATGCGCTCGCAGGTGATCTATAACGGGGAGGCGGTGAGCGTCGAGGAGCTGGGGCTTCAACCTCGGGAGTGGATGGCTGCATACGATCTCTATCACTCGCTCCATGTCCATCGTTTCAAACCCTATCATCCCGTGACCCATTTGGATGTCATGGCGCGCACGGTGCGTCGTCTGTACGGTCGCGCGTTTCGTATGGATGCAGGACGACTGTGTGAAGAGGTGGAGCGGTTGTTGCACGCCAATCACGCTTCGTCACGCAGCTGCCAAGTGGAGTGGCGGATCTTTCCGCAGGGTCTGCGAGGAGATAAGGATCACCCCGAATACCTGATGGAGATTGCAACCCCGCTGTTCGATCAAGGTTATGTCATGGGGTGTAGTCGTCCGTTGTTGGGCATCTACACCACGGGGGGGCAAGGCGAAACGGTGGTCGACTCCGCACTCTTGCAGCAGATTCAATGGGGACGCGAACGCGTAACGGACACCGAGGTGCAGTGTGCCGTGGCCGAAAATAGTCAAGGGGTCCTCACGCAGATCGACGGAGAACCCCTTTTCTTGGTTTTTGAGAGTGAAGTCGTAACCACACCGTTGGCTTCGGGGGCGGTGGATACGGTGCTGCGACGCTTGGTGCGACGTGCGTGTGCTACGTTGCATCTGACCTTTACCGAGTTGCCCCTCTGTCGCTCGATGCTCACGGAGTGCGATGAGGCCTTTACCGTGACCCCTCAAGGTGTCGTGTCGCTCTTGGGCTTCGAGGAGCATCGCTACTTCAACCTGACCGCACGACGTCTCAGCGACCACCTGACCCCCGAACTGCTTCCATAGGGAGCCGGCGGAATCCATAGGTCACGACGGGTGGGTTTTACGCCTTTGCTCCGTTTTTGCTTCCTTGTCTCACCGATTGGCGCTCTTCCCCCTCTGTCGCAGTTACGGTTTTTTACGCCGTTTGGCACTCTCGGTGTCGAACTCTTGTTGGTCAAATTGTGCAGTGAGAATCTCACGCGCTAGGGCTTCATCGGCTGCATTGACCACCAGACGAACCTCCATGAGGCTGTCTTGCACGGGAAGCATATTGACCGATAACTCGTTGAGCAGCTCACAAGCAACGCCATTGCTCTCCAATAGGCTCTTGTAGATCATGGCTTCGTTGAGCGAGGTGAAGCTACACAGGGTGACAATCTTAGAGGTATCCATAGCCGTGTGGTTTTTGTGCACCGAGGTGCAGTGGTTTTTTATCGTCAATAAGAGGAACGATTCCGTTTCATCCCGACTCAGCGGGAGTACGGATTCACCGTAGGAATCTCTCTAAAAGTAACCAAAAATTCGATAGCTTGGTTCGTTGAGAGCTCTTTTTTTCAATAAAATAAAATACCTCAGACAAAGGCGTTGGAGGAGAGCGTGATAGGGGAATCCCTCCAAAACAGAGCGGAGCAAAGTAGGCGCTCTTTCTAAAAAATATTATATTTGTAGGATACGACCGGTTGGCGACAACACGGTGTAAAACCTCAATCCATTATGGTTCAATTTACCCATCTTCACGTTCATACACAATACTCTATCTTGGATGGCGCTGCGGCAATCAAGCCGTTGATTAAACGCGCCAAAGAGCTGGAGATGACAGCCCTTGCAATCACCGATCATGGCAATATGTTCGGGGTGAAGGAGTTTCATGACACGGCTGAGAAGGAGGGAATCAAGCCGATTCTCGGATGTGAGGTCTATGTGGCCGGAGGAAGTCGCTTCGACAAGAGCGGCAAGGATAACCGAGGCGACCACCTGATCCTGTTGGCCAAAAACCTGGAGGGCTACCACAACTTGGCACGTATCGTCTCCTATGCCTTTATCGAGGGGTTCTACTATCGCCCGCGGGTGGACAAGGAGTTGTTGCGAAACTACCATGAGGGGCTGATCTGTTGTTCGGCCTGTCTGGGAGGAGAGCTGCCGCAGGCGATCATGAAGGGCAACATGGCCGAGGCGCATCGTGTGGTCGAGGAGTTCAAGTCGATCTTCGGAGAGGATTATTATCTGGAGATGCAACTCCACCGTAGCGGCATCGAACGGATCGACGCCAATGTCTACCAAAATCAACAGCGCGTGAATGCAGCGATTCTGGAGCTGGCGGCCGAGCACGGCGTGAAATATATAGCCTCCAACGATGTCCATTTTATCCGTGCCGACGATGCGGAGGCGCATGATCGGTTGATCTGCCTGAATACCGGAAAAGATCTGGATGACCCCAACCGAATGCGCTATACGTTTCAGGAGTATCTCAAGAGCGAACCGGAGATGCTCTCGCTGTTTGGCGACCATCCTGAGGCCTTGACCACCACCATGGAGATTGCCGATAAGATCGAGAGCTATTCGTTGGATCACAAACCGTTGATGCCCAACTTCACCATTCCCGAAGATTTCGAGATTCCGCTGGATCGCCTGAAGGAGACCTTCCTCAAAAAGATCGAAGATCCGGAGCTGATTGCTGAGGTGGGGGCGTGC
>JAQUZZ010000168.1 GCA_028691095.1 Alistipes sp.
GTGAGGGTGGGGAGTTTATCTATGTGCTGGAGTGCGACGCCATCCTGCATTACGGAGAGAAGACCTATGAGATCCATCGTGGTGCCAGCATCTATTTTGATTCGATCGTACCTCACGTGCTTTCGGTGAAAAATCCTGAGGCTCAAGCGAAGGTCTTGGCGGTGGTATACACTCCGTTTTAATCTTTGGGCCGCGTAGAAAATGGAGATGCAAGAAGAGATGATCGAAAAGCAAGAGCTGATCGACTATACGGTAGGGGGAATTCTGGAGAAGTATGTCGCCGAACAACCCGACCACGAATTTATGGTCTATCCGGATCGGGGGCTTCGCTTTACCTACAAGGAGTTTGATGAGCGGGTGAATATCTTTGCAAAGGGACTCCTCTCGTTAGGGGTTACCAAGGGAAGCAAAGTGGGAGTGTGGGCTAAGAATGTCCCCGATTGGATGACCTTCATGTTTGCCACGGCCAAGATTGGAGCCGTATTGGTGACCGTGAATACCAACTATAAAGCGGCAGAGCTGGAGTATCTGATGCACAATGCGGATATTCATACGATGTGCATGGTCAACGGCTACCGCGATAGTGACTATGTGCAGATGCTCTATGATCTGGTGCCGGAGCTCAAAACCACCCAACGAGGCAACCTGCACAGTGCGCGCTTCCCGGAGCTTCGCAACGTGATCTATATCGGGCAGGAGAAGTACAGGGGAATGTACAATACCTCGGAGTTGATGAAACTGGGGGCATTGGTTGAGGATCAACGGCTGTCCGAAATGAAGGCTCAGGTCGGGTGTTATGATGAGATCAATATGCAGTACACCTCCGGAACCACCGGATTCCCCAAAGGGGTGATGTTGACCAGTCATAACATTCTGAATAACGGCATGACGATCGGGAATTTCATGCACTACACCCCGAAGGATCGACTCTTGCTCTGTGTGCCGTTGTTCCACTGCTTCGGATGTGTACTGGGGGTCAGTGCGGTCATTACGCACGGTTCGACGATGGTGATGGTGGAGGATTTTGATCCGCTGAAGGTCTTGGCCTCGGTGCATCGCGAACGGTGTACGGCACTCTATGGCGTTCCGACGATGTTTATTGCCGAACTGCACCACCCGATGTTTGATATGTTTGATCTCTCGTCGCTGCGTACCGGTATTATGGCCGGAGCTCCCTGTCCGATTGAGACCATGAAGCAGGTGATGGAGAAGATGTATTGCCGCGATATTATCTCGATCTACGGGCTTACCGAGACCTCGCCGGGGATGACCGGAACGCGGGTGACCGATTCGATGGAGATTCGTGCCACCACCGTGGGGCGTGCGTTTCCTCATGTAGAGGTGAAGGTGCTCGATCCTACGACCAATCAGGAGTGCCCGCGGGGCGTGCAGGGTGAGATGTGTTGCAAGGGCTACAACATCATGAAGGGATACTATAAGAATCCGGAGGCGACCGCTGCAATCATTGATGAGAACGGATTTCTCCATTCGGGGGATCTGGGTGTGATGGACGAGCAGGGTTATGTGCGCATCACGGGACGAATCAAGGAGATGATTATCCGAGGCGGAGAGAATATCTATCCGCGGGAGATCGAGAACTTCCTCTATAAGATGCCGCAAATCGAGGCGATTGAGGTGTCGGGAATTCCCAGTCCCAAGTATGGCGAGCAGGTTGCCGCATTTATCAAGGTGAAGGAGGGCGAAACATTGACCGAGGAGGAGGTGAAGCTCTATTGCCGCGGGCAGATTGCGCGTTATAAGATTCCGAAGTATATCTTCTTTGTGGAGGGCTTCCCGATGACGGCCAGTGGCAAGATCCAGAAATACAAGCTCAAGGATGTGGGTGTGGAGTTGATGCGGGAGCGAGGAGCCGAGATCGTATAGTTTGTGCGGGGTCTTTGGGGATCCCGAATGAAAAGAGGCGGCCGTGGTGTCGAATCACGGAGAATGTGCGCTGAAAATGCAAGGAGGGTATAAGAATTTCTTATACCCTCCTTGCATTTTTTATGCGTAATCTTTTGGAAATAGAGCCTGTTCCGTGTAGATTTGTTCAGAATTTGTCGGGTCGTGTTTGGATCGGCCATGCCTCTTTCGCTCAACCGGAATGTTGGGTGTGTGTTTTTCCCACGTGCAAAGTCGGATCTTCGCCCAAGGTTATTGCTCGTAAAAATGGGGGTGGATGTTTGGGTGTCGTTTTTTCCACGTGAAAAGTCGGATGCCCCCCAATGGTTATTGCTTATAAAAATTGGGATGGGATGTTGGGGGGGGTGTTTTTCCCACGTGCAAAGTCGGATGTCCAGAAAAGGTTATTGCTCATAAAAAATTCGGAATGATTTCTGTTTTAGTTACGGTGTTTTTTGCGTTGCTCTTCTCCGCGTTTTTCTCGGGGATGGAGATTGCCTTTCTTAGTTCCAACAAACTGAAGTTGGAGATCGAGAAGAAGCAGCATCGAATCTTCGGCTATATTGTCGATCTGTTTGCGCGCCACCCCGGACAATATATCACCACGATTTTGGTGGGAAACAACCTGGCGCTGGTGCTCTATTCGTTGCAGATGAGTCTTCTGATTCAGGGCGTGATGCGTGCCGCTGGTGTGGGGGTGAGCTCCGGAACCTCTTATCTGATAGAGACGTTGATCTCGACTATTATCATTATCTTCTCGGCAGAGTTTATTCCGAAGACGGTCGTCAAACTCAATCCCAATCTCTATTACCGTGTTTTTGCGTTGCCGCTCTATCTGTTCTACCTCCTCTTCTATCCGGTGGCGAAATTGACAACTTGGGTGGCCTTGGGTGTTTTTCGGCTCTTTGGGATGTCGATTCACCGGAAGGAGTCGCTGCATACGTTCAGTCGGGTGGACTTGGCGCATCTGCTGGATGAGGCCTCTGAGAGTCCGCAACAGCAACAGGTCGAGAAGGATATTCGCTTGTTCCAGAATGCGCTGGACTTCTCGGATCGACAGGTGCGCGACTGCATGATCCCTCGTGTAGATATTGAGGCCATAGAATTGCACGAACCCGTGGAGGAGGTGGTGCGACGTCTGGTGGAGACCCACTACTCGCGGTTGCTGGTCTATGACGGCAATATCGACAATATTGTGGGTTTTATTCATACAAAATCGCTCTTCCTGCATCCCCGTTCGATCAGCGAACGGATCAATGGCGTGGAGTATGTGCCGGAGAGTATGCCCACGCGCAAGCTGTTGGCGATGTTTATCAAACGGCATCACTCGGTGGCCGTGGTGATCGACGAGTTTGGGGGTACCTCCGGCATGGTGACCCTTGAGGATGTGCTGGAGGAGATTTTTGGCGATATTGAGGACGAACACGATCTGCAAGATTTGGTGGAGAAGCAGATCAGCGATCGAGAATACCTCTTCTCGGGGCGGGTCGAGATCGAAACCATCAATGAGAAGTATCACCTTGGGATTCCGGAGAGTGAAGCGTATGACACCTTGGCCGGCTATGTGATTGATAAATTTCAGGGGATTCCTGCCGTGGGCGAGACCGTGGTGGCAGATCGGATGCGGATGAAGATCCTGCGCGTCGATGCCTCGAAAGTGGAGTTGGTGCGCATCTCCCTCTTGTGACGGACGCTCATCCTTGGGCAATGGTCAATACGAAGAGCCGCTCGAATCACAGGATTTGAGCGGCTCTTCTTGTACGTACCGATGTTTGAAGGTCTCTTTGCGAGAACGAGGTGTTGCGTTATTCGAGATAGATACGGTTGAAGGCGTAGGGTTGATTGCCGTCGTTGGCCATGAGCGTCTCGGTGTCGTAGAGAATCTGAAACCGATGTTGACCTCCCGTGGGATGGGTGGGGTTAAGTACCAATTCCGATTCGGCACTCAGACCCCAGATCCCCTCCTCGGTGTGTTCGCCTTGAGCCGTGAAACGCAGCAGTAGATAGGTGTAGTCGGGACGTAGGAGAAGCTGTTGGGTTTCGGGATCGGTGCAACGATAACTTCCGGCCAGCAGGAATTGCGCAGAGCAGTTCTTCGCGGCCGAGAGGTCGAGAACCTGACTGAGATTCCAAACGACTTGCTCTTGTTGGAGTCCGAAACTACCGCGACACCGCAAATACAGCTCTCCGGTGGGTGGTGGCGTTTCGCGGTGATATTGCTCGATCAGTTGCGCTAAGACCGGGTTGTTGCCCAAGGGAAAGATTCGTTCGGTGGCACAATCTTGCAGGTAGGCCGTATCCTGCTCCATGAAGAACATCCCGCTCATGTAGTCGGCCGGGAGCGAATGCGTGGCGTGACAACCGATAAATCCGAGACTCAGTAGACCGATCCACTTTGTGAGAATGCGTGGTTTCATAGGCTTGATAGTAAACAGGAAATGGGTGCTTGATGATTCATGGGAGGAATGCGAAACGCGAGCTTTCAAAGGTCTCTTTGAAGGCTCTC
>JAQUZZ010000169.1:0-3317 GCA_028691095.1 Alistipes sp.
CAGAGATTTTTTTATTCCGCGAAAAATGACTAATTTTGGCGATCCTTATAAAGTGAGACGACCTCACGGCGATAGGGAGAGCTGAGAAAAGCTTTTGTTTTGAAGTTGTTGCACGTCCCCATATAGCACAACGATTTGTTAGTATTTTAAAATTAACCTTGTATGAAAATTTGTGAAATCACGGGCAAGGTGGCACTTGGAGGAAACAATGTGTCGCACTCGCACAAGAAGACCAAAAGACGTTTTGATCCCAATTTGAAGACCAAACGTTTTTGGAACGAGGAGGAGGGCCGTTGGATTACGCTGAAGGTCTCGACTTCCGGAATGAAAACCATCAACAAGAAGGGTTTGGTTGCTGCGCTGAAGAGTGCGGTTGCACCTAAATCAGTCTACTAAAATCTTTAAACAACACCGAAAATGGCAAGAAAAGGAAACAGAGTTCAGGTGATCCTTGAGTGCACAGAGCAGAAAGAGAGCGGCGTGCCGGGAATGTCGAGGTATATCACCACGAAGAACAAAAAGAATACGCCGGATCGAATGGAGCGTAAAAAATATAATCCATTCCTAAAAAGAGTAACTGTTCACCGCGAAATTAAATAGGGTTTGACATGGCAAAGAAAGTAGTCGCAACGCTGAAAACCGGTAACGGTAAAGCACACACAAAGTGTATTAAGATGGTAAAGTCGGAGAAGACCGGTGCATACACCTTCAAAACAGAGGTTGTGTTGAACGATCAGATCAAAGATTTCTTCGCAAAGAAGTAGTAAGAAACTCCATCTTATTACAAAAGGCATCTTCCATGAAGGTGCCTTTTGTATTTGTTGGGGGTGACTCCTCCGCCTTCACGCCGCTTGGAGAGACGGAAAAAAAGATTAACTTTGTTCAAGGTCTCTGAGGCCATAGGCTTCGATCCAAGGTTTTCTGGGGGGGGCTGTTTCTCGAAAAGGACGATTGCCTGTCAGAGGATGTGACGACCGACTTTTAGGGGAAATGGAGCGTGAAACATCCGCCTTAGAGGTATTGGGTAGGAAAGTAATTCATTGAAAGAAAATTCTTTAAATCATACATAGGATGCAACGACTCAAAATGGGCATGATCGGCGGTGGCCGAGGTGCATTTATCGGAGCGATCCATCGGGCTGCGGCTTTGATGGACAATCAAATTGAATTGGTCTGCGGATGTTTCAGTAGCAAAGCCGAGGTGTCGCTCGCCTCAGGACGTGACCTGGGACTCTCGGACGACCGGATCTATACCACCTACGAGGAGATGATTCGTCGGGAGTGTGCCCTGGATCCGGCACAGCGCATGGATTTTGTCTCGATCGTTACCCCCAATCAACTCCATTTTGCCCCTGCGATGATGGCGCTGGAGCAGGGTTTCGACGTGGTGCTCGACAAGCCGATGACCTTCTCCTTGGAGGAGGCTTACCAGTTGAAGGCCAAGGTTGAGCAGACGGGGCGAATCTTGGCTCTGACGCACACCTATTCGGGGTATCCGATGGTTAAGGAGGCTCGTTTTCGGGTTGCGCGGGGCGATTTCGGGCGGATTCGCAAGATCTATGTCGAGTATCCGCAGGGATGGCTCTCGACCCGTGTGGAGTTGCAGGCCGGTTCCAATGCCGGATGGCGTACCGATCCGAAGCGTTCGGGCAAGGCGGGTGCGATGGGGGATATTGGAACCCACGCGTTGCAGTTGGCCGAATATGTGGCTTCGCAACGTTGTACCTCCTTGTGTGCCGATTTGCAGGCGGTGGTGGAGGGACGTCTCTTGGATGACGACGGAGCTGCCCTGTTGCGTTTTGATGGCGGAGCCAGTGGCGTGCTGATCGCGACGCAGGTAGCGGCCGGAGAGGAGAATGCACTCAACATCAGGGTGTATGGCGAGAAGGGGGGATTGCAATGGTCGCAGATGGATCCCAACGCCCTCTATTTGCGATGGCCCGATCGTCCGATGGAGGTGCTGCATACGGGAAACGGTTATATGAGTGCGGTGGCACAGATCAATACGCGAACACCGGGAGGCCATCCCGAAGGCTACATCGAAGCCTTTGCGAACCTCTACCGCAATTTTGCACGCACGGTGCAGGCAAAACGACGGGGCGAGAAGGTGCCAGATGAGGTCGATTTTCCGACCGTGGAAGATGGTGTGCGTGGAATGCAGTTTATCGAGACGATGGTGCGTGCCGGTTACGACAACGACCATAAATGGGTCGATTGGGTGAAATAGCCACCGTGTGCTATTTGACGATGACCGAAGTGACGACCTCCATGCCCACCGCTTGATTGAGGGCTTGGCGGAGGATTTCGCGTTGCATGAAACACTCGTGTCGCACGACCGAGGAGGAGAGGTAGACAAAGAATCGCCCGCCCCGTTGAATCTCGGTGCGCAGGGTGTAGGAGGCGATCAGCGGTCCGGCCACTTGGGGCCATGCCTCTGCGAGGCGTGCTTCGGATAGACGCCGCGAGACGGTGGGGTTGGTACGGAAGAACTCGTTCAGAGCCTCTCCGATGCGAATGGCTTCACGGCGTCTCATGGCGTAGGGGTAAGGGGTTGAAGGCTCCCTGCATCCGTTTTGAAGAGGGCATAGTCGGTGTGACAGGCGTGCAGAAGGTGCTCTAAACGCACTTTGTTGCAGTCGGTGATGAAGATCTGCCCGAAACGGTCGGAGGTGATGATCGCTAAGAGTTGCTCAACACGACGGGTGTCGAGTTTGTCGAAAATATCGTCCAGCAGCAGCAGGGGTTGGTGCGGATTTTGGCCGGCAATCAGGTCGTATTGCGCCAATTTGAGGGCGGTCAGAAAAGACTTCTGTTGGCCTTGGGAACCATATTTGCGCAGCGGATAGCCTCCGAGTTTCATCTTTAAGTCGTCGCGATGGATGCCGCAGGTGGTGAAGAGATTCACGCGGTCGCGTTGCAGCGATTCGCGCAGGAGGGTCTCCAGTGGTGTGTCGTGCAGTTCCGATTTGTAGGTCAGCTCCACCTGCTCACGATCCTCGGAGAGCAGGGCGTAATAGCGAGACACCAAAGGAGTGAGCGATTCGACCAACCGACAACGCGCTTGGTAGATCGTGGCTCCGTGGGTCGAGAGTTGTTGGTTGAACACCTCTATAATATCGGAGAATCCGACGGTGTATTGATTTTTCAGTAACTTATTGCGTTCGGCCAAGACTTGATTGTAGCGCACCAAGGCCGTGAGATAGGGTTTGTCGAGTTGCGAAATGAAGCTATTGAGGTATTTGCGTCGCTCCTCGCCCGCCTCGTTGATGAGGGCGGTGTCTGCCGGAGTAATCATCACCAAGGGGATCAGTCCGATGT
>JAQUZZ010000169.1:3327-4405 GCA_028691095.1 Alistipes sp.
TGATCCGAGAGTTTCTCATACTCCTTTCCTCCGCGCATGAGCTTCTTGGAGGCTCCTCGCTTGTAGGAGCAGACGATGCGTTCGGTGCGTTGTTCGGGGGTTACATAGGTTCCGTCGATGACGAAGCCCTCCTTTTCGTGGAGGGTGCATTGATTGTCCGAGAGGTTGAACACACTCTTCCCGACCGAGAGGTAGTGGACGGCGTCCAGTAGGTTGGTCTTCCCCGTGCCATTGTCTCCGACGAAACAATTCAGGTGTGGCGAGAGCTCGATCGAAGCTTCGGCAATGTTCTTGAAATGGAGGAGCGAAAGATTGCGAAGGTACATGACACGAAGAGAGTTAACCCGACAAGGTGTAGCGTGGGGTGGGTGGCGTTTGGCGATTGTTTTGCCCGAAAACCCCGCGGTGTTGCGGAGATGCCGTCTCAAAGATACGGCATTTTTCGGGAATCCGGAGGGGGCGTTCTCTTTTATCATCGCTCCTATGCAAAAAGATCGGGCAAAATGTTTGTATTTCCCTAAAAAAGGTTACTTTTGCAATTCGCAATGTGTGTCGAACGGCTCTTTGTGGCACAGGACGATGCGCTTTACCTCGTTGAATGTTTAATTGTTTAGTGAAATAAATTATGGTACAAAACAAACCGCAGACCGAACAGGATCCCGAAGTAGCGATTGCATCGGTTATCGACCGTGCTGAGGCATTCTTCATGCGTAACGGCAAGGCTGTGTTGGTGACGCTGGCAGTGCTTATCGTCGTGGTGGGTGGATTTTTCGGTTACAAATATCTGATTGTAGCTCCGCGTGCCGAGAAGGCAGCAGCGATGATGTTCGTAGCCGAGCAGCAGTTTGCTGTCGACTCATTTCAGACGGCTTTGAACGGGGATGGCAACTATGCCGGATTTCTCCAGGTGATCGACAAGTACAGCTCTACACCCGAAGGTAATTTGGCGCGTCACTATGCCGGTATTTGCTACCTGCATTTGGGACAGTATAACGAGGCTCTCGATTACTTGAAACAGTATACCCCCTCGACCAAAGATGTGCCGTCGGCCATGTTAGCCGCACAGAACTTGGGGTTG
>JAQUZZ010000170.1 GCA_028691095.1 Alistipes sp.
CGCGGAGACCAAAGCCACTGCGCCCTGATGATTGTTGTTACGACTGAGGTAGTTGAGCTTCTCGATAGGAACCCACTGCACGGGAACACGATGCTGGCTACACAACTCGGCCAACTCGGAGAGGAGGATGCCTTCGGCTCCTTTTTTCAGGTAGACCTTCTCCAGCGGCCGTCCTGCCTCGATCGCTTCGATGATGGGCCGTAGCCCGAAAATTCTGTTTTTTTCTTCCATAATAGGGGTTCCCGTTAGCGGATTTGGTGTGGGGTGAGCAATCTCTCGACGAGGGGTGCCGCAGAGTAGGTCGATCCAATCGGAGGGTCTACTCTTGCAGGGTCTCTTGGAGACGCTCCAAGGTGATACTCAGCTCCTCCCATTGATAGGTGAGGTGCGTTAATTGGTCTTTTTTAGCTTTATATTGCGCATAGTAACTGCCGTCGGTCAGGTCGATACCAAAAGCGGTCGGGTCGGCCATCTTGTGATCCATCGCGGCAATCTCTTTCTCTAAATCCAGAATTTGGGTCTCGGCACGCTCCACGTCACGTTCGGCTTTGCGGATCTGCTTTTCGGCCTCCCGTTTCCGTTCGTATTGCGCCTTACCCGAGAGCTCCGGAGCGGTGGAGGTTTCGGTCGCAGCGGCGGTCTGCTTCTTGGCATCCAGTTCGCGCATGGATTCGAGTTTGCGGTCGCGCAGGAAGTCGTAGATCCCTCCCAAATGCTCCTTGACGTGTCCGTCGCGGAACTCATAGACCCGCTCGACCAAGCCATCCAGAAACTCACGATCGTGGGAGATGACGATCACCGTGCCGTCGTAACGCTTCACGGCATTTTTCAGAATATCTTTCGACCGCATATCCATGTGGTTGGTCGGCTCATCGAGCACCAACAGGTTGTAGGGTTCGAGCATGAGTCGTGCCATAGCCAACCGTGCCCGCTCTCCCCCCGAGAGGACGCGAACCTTCTTGTCAATATCCTCGCCCCGAAAAAGAAAAGCACCCAAAATGTCGCGCAGGCGGGTGCGAATCTCCCCCACCGCCACACGATCCAACGAATCAAAGACCGTGAAGTCGCCGTTCATCAAGTCGTCCTGGTTCTGGGCATAGTATCCGATGTGCACATTGTGTCCCACGCGGACGCTACCCTCCGAGGGTTCCAACTGTCCGATGACCATACGGGCGAAGGTGGTCTTACCCTCTCCGTTGCGACCGACCAATGCAATCTTCTGACCCCGCTCGATGGTGAAGGTGGCGTCGGAGAAGATCTGCTTCTCGCCAAATCGTTTGCTGGCCTCCTTGGCCTCCACCACGATCTGCCCCGATCGGGGAGCCGGTGGAAACTTGATATTCAACGTGCTGAGATCCTCTTCGTCCACCTCGATGCGTTCGATCTTCTCCAGTTGCTTGATGCGCGACTGGACTTGGTTGGATTTGGTGGGTTTGTAACGGAAGCGTTCGATGAAATCCTCAGTCTGCTCAATCAGCCGTTGTTGATTCTGGTAGGCAGCCATCTGTTGTTCCCGTCTTTCGCGACGCAACTCTACGTATCGACTATACGACACCTTATAATCATACACCTTACCCAGCGAAATCTCGATGGTTCGGGTGGTGACATTATCCAAAAAAGCACGGTCGTGAGAGATCAACACCACAGCGCCGTTGTACTCCTGAAGATAACTCTCCAGCCATCCAATACTCTCAATATCGAGATGGTTGGTCGGCTCATCAAGCAGAAACACCGAGGGACGACGCAGCAAGAGTTTAGCCAACTCGATACGCATCCGCCATCCTCCGCTGAACTCACTGGTGGCACGCGCGAAGTCTTTGCGTTCAAAGCCCAAGCCAAGCAAGGTCTTCTCGATCTCTGCCTCACGGTTCATGCCTCCCAAAATATGGAAGCGATCGGTGGCATCATTGAGTTGATGGAGCAACTTCTCATAGTCGGCGCTCTCATAGTCGGTGCGCTGGGCAATCTGTTGGTTCAGATGGTCGATCTCCTGCTCCAAGGCAATCACCTCCACAAAGGCAGAGGCGGTTTCGTCATAGAGCGTCGTGGTGTCGGCAACCTTCATCTGCTGAGGTAGGTAGCCGATTGTACACGCACCGTTACGGGAAACCGTACCCGAGGAGGGGGGTTGCTCTCCGATCAGCACCTTGAGCATGGTGGACTTGCCGGCGCCATTCTTGCCAACCAGTCCGATGCGATCCTTTTCGTTAATCAGAAAAGAGACATCCTTAAAAAGATCCCAGCCTCCAAAGCTGACCGTCAGATTATCTACCGAAATCATATTTTTTATTAGCAATGAACGGAGTTCTATCTTGGATCTCTCACGTGAGGGAATGCCTCTCCTCTAAGATCCGACGCCTCCGCTTTCGTTCGTCGTAAGTATCTTGCAGGGCGGATCTCTCACGGGAGGAAATGCCTCTCCTCTGAGATCCGACGCCTCCGCTTTCGTTCGTCCTAAGTATCTGGCAGGGCGGATCGACCGGATCAGACGTTGAGCAGTTGATGAATCGTCTGTTCGGGATCGGGGCTACCGAAGACGGTGCTTCCGGCCACCAACACGTCACAGCCGGCCGCATACACCTCCGCGGCATTGTCGAGGGTGATGCCGCCGTCGATCTCGATCCATGCGTGCGAACCGCAACGCTCCATCTCACGACGGAGTTCAGCCACCTTCTCCGTCGATCCCTCGATGAAAGATTGTCCGCCGAATCCCGGCTCCACGCTCATAATCAACACCAAATCAAGCTCCGAAAGATACGGCACAATGGCCGACACGGGGGTCTTCGGTTTAATGGAGACGCCGGCTTTGGCTCCGGTTTTCCGAATCTGGGCAATGGCAGCGTGAAGATCTTCGCTGGCCTCCAGATGGATGGTGATAATATCGGCTCCCGCCTTGGCAAATCGTTCGATGTAACGTTCGGGTTCGACAATCATCAGATGCGTGTCCAACACTTTACGCGTACCCTTGCGCAGGGTGGGCATCACCGGAAAGCCAAAAGATATATTGGGAACGAAAACGCCGTCCATTACGTCAATATGGATCCATTCGGCCTCACTGCGATCGAGCATCGCAATATCTTGTGCCAAATGGCCAAAGTCGGCCGAAAGCACCGAGGGGGATATGATTCGTGTCATGCTATGATTTGAAGTTTTTAGGGTAAGTGATAAGGTTCTCTGTCAGGGTTTGCGCCACATTGTCGGCCTATCGCGTTCCTTGTTTTGCGCAAATTAATGCAAAGATAATGAATTTATGGCTATTTTTGTTCGGTTTCGGGTCTCGAAGCCTCGGGATGACTGAATTCCGTAGCGCAAGATGAGAGGTTCACTCCGAATCAATCCTACACCGGGCTTATTTTCTTGAAAAACGTAAAAACGAATGGAAGCATTATTTCTGTTGATCGGATTAATCGTCGGTGGCGGAGTCATCGGTTTTTTGTTGCGCAGTTCGCTGCAACGTTTGGGGCGGGAGCGCGAGGTATTGCGTGGCGAGAACGAGACCCAAACCCAGCAACTGATTGCTTTGCATCGCGAGGCGGCCGAACAGACGGCACGCGCCGAAGCCCTGGAACATCGCCTTGAGGCTCAACAGCAGACCCAGCAACAACAGGAGCTCCAACGCCAACAGCAAGAGCAGCAACGCAACGAACAGCAGAAACTTCTGTTTCGCAACTTGGCGAACGAAATACTGGAGGAGAAGAGCCGTCAGTTTCACCAGAGCAGTGAGGCGTCGATGGAGAGTTTTCTAAAACCTTTTCGCGAGAATGTCGATCGTTTTCGCAAACAGGTCGAGGAGTTGTACGACAAGGAGACCCAACAGCGCATCTCACTCAAGGAGGAGTTGCGTCGCCTCAACGAAACCAACCTGCGGATGTCGGAGGAGGCGACGCAACTCACCCGAGCCCTCAAAGGCGACTCCAAGGTGCAGGGCGACTGGGGTGAGATGATTCTGGAGACGATTCTCGGACAATCTCACTTGGTGAAAGGGGTGCACTATCTGACACAAGAGAACCTGAAAGACGAGACCGGCAACAACCTGCGTCCCGACGTCATCCTCAACCTACCCGATCGCAAACAGATCATCATCGACTCCAAGGTATCGCTCACGGCCTATGTGGCGTATGCCGAGAGTACGACGCCTGAGGCTTCGGCACGCGCGCTGAAAGAGCACCTGCGTTCGGTGCGCAGTCACATTGAGGAGTTAGGCAGCAAACGCTATCAGACCCTGGTGGACTCCCCCGATTTTGTGATTCTGTTCATGCCCAACGAACCCGCCTTCTTATTGGCCATGCAGCACGAGCCGACACTCTGGAGCGATGCCTACAACAAGAAGGTGATCGTCAGCAGTCCGACCAATCTCTTCGCGCTGCTCAAACTGGTGGACGACCTGTGGAAACGGGAG
>JAQUZZ010000171.1 GCA_028691095.1 Alistipes sp.
AGGGCTCTGGTCGCTCCATGTGGAGGTGATCCACTGGGCTTGCCACTGCTCGTTGGAGAGTCCGATGGAGAAGAAGGCAGGGTCGCTCCATGCCGAAGCTCTCTGCTGCTCATCCCACACGCGCACTCGCCACCAATATTTAACCCCGGGGGTAAAGGTGACTCCTTCGGGGCGAATATCAAATTGCCGATCGGAGGTTTGGGGTTGTGAGCACCAGAGGTCGGCTTTACCGCGACGCAAAGCCTTCTCGGAGGAGGCAATTTCGATCTCCCACGCACTTTGGGTGACGTTTTGTGCTTTGGTGTCGATTTTCCAGCTCATTGCAGCGAAGTCGATCCCCTCGGGATTGACTAAATTGCGGCATTTCAGATCGGTGACGCTGAGGGCGTCGACCGAGGATCCCTTTCCGCAACAGGCGGAGATGCAAAAGAGAAGGAGACAAGGGATACAGCGTACGCCGTACCATAGTTTCAGGAAGTGTTTCATGATGAAGGGTTAGAAGATGAGTAAAATGGTGGGTTGTAAGTGAGGTAAAGGAGAGGAAAACCCTCCGTAACGGGTTCGATACGGAGGGGTATAGGGTTTGTAATTAGCCATTAAGCACTGACGGCTATGTGTTAGCAATGAAGACACCAGGCATCTGCCGTGATTCCAGGGCTCAATCCTTCTTGGGGGGTACTTGGAATGCAGTGCGATGAAGACTGCACTCCCGCAGGCGTCTATTTGGTCTGACGCAAAATGATTCCGGCATAGGGTTCGAGAGAGAGCGGGGCTGCGGTGAAGGGAGTCACCTCTCCGTTGATCGGGTTCCAGCACTCGGCCTCCTTCACCCCGGGTAGGGTGACCTGCACCGCTTTGGGCGCATTGGTGTCGTTGATTAGGAAGAAGAGTTGTTTGCCCCCGACCCTCTTGTGGCTGATGAGGATGCCGTCGTAGGAGTTGAGGAGAATCTCTCGATCCATGAGTCCCTCTAAAAGTAGATTGAACATTCGCGGTTTCCAACTCTTCTCGTAATAGGCCGCTTGCGATCCGCTTTGCAACAGTTCTTGCACCTTTTCGGTTACGATGGGCGACGGAAAGGCATTCTGGGAGTTGCAGGGTAGCGTTTCGAGAAAGATCACTTTGCCTCCGGCACGTACAAACTCCGAGATCCGATTCAGCGCGTTCGGAGAGAGTACCTCCACGCCCGGGAGAATCAGCAGATCCCATTTCAGTGTTCCGCGACCCATACTTTTATTCTCGATGCGCGCTTGCTCGATGGAGGGGCCATCGACGTAGCAGAACTCCCATCCGTTGTCGTAGAGGCAGTCGCTGACCTGCTCGAAGAGTCCCGCGAGATGCTGTGCCTCGGGAGCACCCCCCGCCACGTTGTCCCAACTTTGTAGTCCTGTGGGGAGCGGACGATACTTCGCCCACATCGTTTCAATGGGGTAGTAGACGGCAATGCGTGCGGCACGGGTTCCTTCGGAGAGCATCATGGCCACACGGGCAATGTAGGTATTGAAGACCTTGCGGCCGTTGGAGTCCTCGTGTTGGAGTTGCAGGTAGTTGTTGAAGTCGGTGACGCCTCCTACCATTTGACGGTTCAGGGAGCCGCGAATCTCGATCGACGGAGCCTCCTTGCCGTTGTAGGTGTTGTAGTCTGAGATGGGGCAGGATTCGGTCATCACCATGGATCGCCCCTCTAATTCGGCAGCCGAGGAGGCCAACCGCGAGGAGTAGAGGTAGCGACGCGTGAGGCTGGGCATTCCCGTCAGTACATCAATTCCCGGGATATCCATCTCGCGATAGCAGGCCATGATGCTTCCGTAGAGCGGCACGTGCGCCATGATCGACTCCTCCAACAGCAGATGCCCTCCCGAGCGGAGCTTCTGCGATGCGCAGTAGTCGCGGAGTTGCCGGAAATAGTGCTGGCTCATGAAGTCGGCGATGATCTGGAAGTATTGATAGCGCAAACGCGAACCGACAGCGCCACGGTCGAGCATCATAGGAAGCAAAACATCCTTCAGCGGAGTGACATAGCGCTGTTGGAACGCTTGGGATACATTCTCTTTCCACGGATAGACCCCGTATCCTAAATTAGGAAAGGGTAGTGCCATGGAGGAGGGTTCGTCGGTGAAGGTGGAGGTGAATAGGTCGCCTAACTTCTCTTTGAAGTGGGCGGCGTACTGCTTGTGTGTGAAGTCGATGAAGCGGGTCGTTACCTCCGGCATGAGGAGGCTGGGGTAGCGGGGTATCTCCCCACCTCGTTCGGTGCCCGACTGAAATCCCTCGTAGAGGGGGGCGTGCGTGATCTGCACCACGTGCCAAGAGCCCTCCGGAGAGGTCCAGTGGAGTTTTCCCTCCTTCTCATAGAGACTCAAGTCTTGGGCTTGGTGGTAGTGGATGGAGTCGCCCACGAAGGGTACGGCCATCGTCAAGATCCGGCTGCCCGGAAGCGAAGGAATCTCCACCGTGGTGCGAGGCCCGCAAACGGTGTCCCGAAAGAGGAGCCCTTCGGCTTCCCACTGGGGATGTTCGTCGAGGACGTAGGTGTCGGCCATGCCCGAGGGGTAGCTCTTCTCGTCGTAGAGCCAGAGGTCGAGTCCCTTGGCGCGTGCGGCGTGGATGAAACGATTGAAGAGCTTCCACTCCTCTTCGTTGCGCAGGTATTCGTGCGCGTTGACGTTGGTGGCCATGCCACCGTATCCGTTGGAGAGCACCTCTTGAATCAAGGCGTTCTGAGCCGAGTCGGTGGTGGGGACATGATGCCGATTGACATTCATGCGATAGGCCAGCCCTGGGTTTTTGAACGCTTCCTTCAGGGCTTTATCTCCCTGTGCCGATAGGGTGACTCCTTGTCCGATGAAGCATCCGACAAGCAGCAGCAGGAGCGTGTATGTGGTTTTTGTTTTCATTTTTACAGGGTGTATAACGCGGATCTTGAATCTCCGCTTTCAGATCGAAAGCAACACAGCAACGTGTACAGAGGTCTGTACACGGATGCAAAAATCGCACAAATCGCACGAGGCGTGCCGCCAAGGAGGATCTGTCGATGAGAATTTAGCGGAAGACGGCTTTCAGTGCTTCCAAGTATCCTGTGCCGTGGAGTGTGTCCGGCTCGATGTAGCTCCCCTCGGTCCATTCGTTCCAACTGTTGAGCGTCAGGATGCGCGGCCCGGTGGAGTCGGCCAACAAGCGATCTTTGGTTTGCTGAAGGACGGTTCGGAAGTTCTCCGGTGTGTTGTTGCAGATCAGCGGGGTGACCAGCTAGTTTTGCAGAGAGCCGTCGGCTGTACGCTCTACATAACGAGGTGAGGGATCCCAACCCATGGTGACATTGGGATAGTAAGGTACGGGGTATTCGGCCTTGGCTTTGTCCCAAAAGGAGAAGTAGGCATCTTTGGCCGTGAAGTAGTCGGTTTGCAGATCGGGCAGGGGCGTGTGATGGATCCACACGTAGGAGGTTCCGGAGTCGAAGCCCAAGCGTTTGAGCAGGCCGGGAGTGTCTTCGGCAGCCTTCTCACCGGGAAGTACCGGGTTGCCCCAAGTCACCAGATTCCAATGCACTCCTTTCAACCCTGCGGCAACCGCCTTCTCGCGAAGTCGATCCATGGCCGCACGTGCGGCGTCCACAGAGCCGAAGTTCTCGACGAATTTCTGCACGTCGTAGATGGAGAAATAAGGTTTACCCTCCACCATCCAGTAGTTGGGTTGCAGGAAGTAGTCCTTAATAATATGATCGCAGATTTTGTCGTAAGTTTCGGGAGTTACCGTACCGGGGTAGAGGACAACTTGTTCATCGCCCTTCACATAGGGGTGGATGTCGAGCCAGTCGTGGTTGGCCCACATCAAGGCAAATTTCAACTTATCCCGATTCGGAGCACCGAGAAAACCCTCGTCCAAGGCGCGATTCAGAAAGGGCCCGTCGTTGTAGTAGTACCAGTCGAAAATGAATACGTCGATGCCGTTGTCGGCCGCAGCGTCGATTTTTTGAGCCATTACCTGCGGATCTTTCTCGTCGGAGTAGCCCCAAGCCGGAATGATGGGTTGTTGCTGGCCTTCGACACAGGGTTTGGCGGCTTTCACCACCTCCCACTCCGACCATCCGTCCCCTTTGTGGCGATCGTTGCGTGCATCATGGGTGTGATAGTTCGGAAAATAGTAACAAGCGACGGTAATGCGGTTCGGATCTTGAGGTGCAGGCGTGTTGCCGCATCCGCTGAACAACAAGGATCCGCCCACGGCGAGAGAAAAGATAAAATGTTTCATGGGTTTAGAGTCTGTTTAAAAATATTTGGTTTACAATACTGATCATCAGTTGTTTAATTGGATTTAATTTTGTATCTTTATGTTTACCAATACATTAAGATATTGAAAAACTTTCCGACCAACCTCACC
>JAQUZZ010000172.1 GCA_028691095.1 Alistipes sp.
CTTTTTGTCAATATCCCAAGGGGTTATCCGTTTTTTTTGATCCTTCGGGTGATTTTTCCCCTCCTCAAACCGCAAACTGGAACCACACGTCCCTGACCTCGGCGTGCACCAAGCACTTAGCGATGGATCACACCGGAGCCGATCAACTCTTCGCCGTCGTACCACGCGGCAAACTGCCCTGCCGTGATGCCCCGCTGCGGTTGATCGAATCGAATGTATCCGCCCCGATCGGTGATCTCCAACTCACCCTGCTGCAAAGGCTGGCGGTAGCGAATCCGAATCTGCAAGCGGAGTCGCTCCCCCGCGTGGAGCGCCCGATCGGGACGAATCCAATGGATCTCCTCGGGCAACATATAGAGGGCGCGCCGATAGAGTCCCGGATGGTTCTGTCCCTGACCCACATAGAGGGTATTGGTCTGCACGTCGGTGGCGATCACAAAAAGGGGTTCGGGTTTGCCACCCACATTCAACCCCTTGCGTTGCCCGATCGTAAAGAAGTGTGCTCCCGAATGGGTGCCAACCACCTCACCGTCGGCCTCGCAATAGGAGAACGGCTCGGAAGAGAACGCATCGGTCTGGGTATAGCCCGACCAAGAGGCCGGAATCTCCACGATATGACCTCCCGGCTTGGCCTTGAGTTGCTGTTGCAAGAAGATCGGCAGATCGACCTTCCCTACAAAGCAGATTCCCTGAGAGTCTTTCCGCTCGGCCGTCGCCAAATGTTGCTCCGACGCAATGCGACGCACCTCCGGCTTCAGCAGATGGCCGATCGGAAAGAGTGCGCGCGAAAGTTGTGCCTGATTGAGTTGACACAAGAAGTAGCTCTGATCCTTATTCGGATCACTCCCCGCCAACAAACGATGCATCACCCCCTCGGGTGTCTGCACCTCCTCACGGCGGCAATAGTGCCCTGTGGCCACATAGTCGGCTCCCAGATCCAAGGCGGCTTGCAAAAAAGCGTCGAATTTGATCTCCCGATTGCACAACACATCGGGATTCGGTGTCCTTCCTCGCCCATACTCGGCAAACATATAATCCACCACCCGATGACGATACGCCTCGCTCAGATCGACCAGGTGAAAGGGTATGTCGAGTCGCTTGGCAACCAACTCGGCAAACATATGGTCGTCATACCAAGGACAATCGCCCTCCAAGGTTCCGGTCGTATCTTTCCAGTTGCGCATAAAGAGGCCGATCACCTCATACCCCTGCTCCTTGAGCAGATAGGCCGCCACACTGGAGTCGACCCCTCCAGAGAGTCCCACTACCACTGTGGGCACTCGCTTTGCGGAGGTTGGGGCGATAGAAGAATCATGGGTGCATTTCATCATGTTATAAGTGATTCCAAAGAATGATTGAACCTTTTAGATCTGACACACAGATAGGTTTATGATCAACAAAATTTTTACGAATCCATGGTGCGGTATGCAAAAGCCGGACGTTTTCCCGAAGGAGCACGTCCGGCCTCGTATCCATCATCGTCCGGATCACACGGCAACCGCAGAGAGAGAGGAGTTTATGTCCAAGGTATTCAAGGCACACCGTCCCCGGTCCACACCGTGCGGAATCCGGAAGTTCCACTACGGCTGCATGGCCAACTTCAGCACGTCCATATTGGAGCGGACGTAGTGGAACGACAATCCTTTCACATATTCGGCCTTCACTTCCATCACATCCTTACGGTTCTCCTCACTGAGGATGATCTCACGGATTCCGGCGCGTTTGGCGGCCAGGATCTTCTCCTTCACACCGCCGACCGGCATAACCCGTCCGCGAAGCGTGGTTTCGCCCGTCATCGCGATCCGATCCTTCACCGTACGACCCGTGTAGGTCGAAACCAGCGACGTAACCATCGTGATACCGGCACTGGGCCCATCCTTGGGGATGGCTCCCTCCGGTACATGGATATGTACATCGTATTTCTCAAACTTCTCCAAGTCGATACCCAACTCCTGATAGTGAGCCTTCACCCACTGAAGCGCGATGGTGGCCGACTCCTTCATGACGTCCCCCAAATTACCGGTCATCGTCAAGGCTCCTTTGCCCGGTGTGAGGATGGACTCGATATAGAGGATGTCTCCTCCGACCTCTGTCCAAGCCAATCCGGTGACCACACCGACGATACCGCCCACCTCATACTCCTCGTTTAGGAAGCGAGCCGTTCCCAAGATCTGCTCCACATCGGCAGCCGTAATCTCCGGTTTGAACGCCTCGTTGAAACCGATCTGCTTGGCGCGATAGCGCACAATTTTCGCAATCCGCTTATCCAACGTCCGCACTCCCGATTCGCGCGTATACTCACCAATGATCTTCTCGATGACCTTCGGGCTGATCTTCAACTGACGAGCCGACACACCGTGTGCCTCCAGTTGTTTGGGCACCAGATGCTTCTTGGCAATCTGGATCTTATCCTCCAAGATATACCCCGGGATATGGATCATCTCCATACGGTCACGCAACGCAGGTTGGATATTCCCGATATTGTTGGCCGTGGCGATAAACAGCACCTTTGAGAGATCGTACTCCGTGTCGAGATAGTTGTCATGAAAGGCAACGTTCTGTTCGGGATCGAGCACCTCCAACAAAGCCGATGAGGGGTCGCCGTGGTTGCTGACCGTCACTTTGTCGATCTCATCGAGAATCACCACCGGATTGGAACTTCCGGCACGCTTGATCGTCTGGATAATACGCCCCGGCATGGCTCCGATGTAGGTGCGACGATGACCTCGCACCTCGGCCTCGTCGTGCAATCCGCCCAACGAAATTCGTCCGAACTTGCGCTTCAGCGCACTGGCTACCGACTTACCAAGCGACGTTTTACCCACCCCCGGAGGGCCATACAAACAGATGATGGGGGATTTGAGATCGCCCTTGAGTTTAATGACGGCCAAATGCTCCAAGATGCGATCCTTCACCTCGTCCAATCCGAAATGGTCATTATCCAACTTCTTCTTGGCATGAGCCAAATCCAAATTATCTTTGGTATAGGTATCCCACGGCAGGTCGAGCATCAGTTGCAGGTAGTTGAGCTGCACGGAGTACTCGGCAACCGCCGGATTCATGCGCTCCAACTTGGAAAGCTCCTTCTCGAAAAGCTCCTGTACCTCCTTGCGCCAATGCTTCTTTGCGGCACGGGTGTGCAAATCATCCAGATCCTTATCGACCGGATCGTCGCCCAACTCATCTTGGATGGTGCGAATCTGCTGCTGGAGAAAATATTCGCGCTGCTGCTGATCGACATTCTGCTTCACCTTGCTCTGGATCTCGCTCTTGAGTTGAGCCAACTGCTGCTCACGCACCAAGATCTCCAACAGACGACGTGCACGCGCCAACAACCCCGGAGCCTCCAACAAACGTTGACGATCGGCATCGGGTAGGTCGAGATTGGAACAGATGAAGTTGATGATACCCCGACGATTGTCGATATTCTTAATGGCAAAGGAGGCCTCCTTGGGCATCTGCGGGGAGATGTTGACAATATTTAACGCCACATCCTTCACCGAGTCGACCAAAGCCTCAAACTCAATGTTATTGGGCTCGGGAACGGAGTCCTTCAACACCGCAACCGAGGCCTTGAAGTAGGGCTCAGAGGAGACGTACTCCCGCACCTCTACCTTGCTCAGTCCATGCAGAATGACGGTCAGATTGCCGTTCGGCATCTCTAAGACTTTCAAAATCCGCGCAGCCGTTCCCACACGATAGAGATCTTCGGGGCCGGGTTGCTCAACCTCCGCATCCTTCTGCAAGATGGCGCCCAGTATGCCTCCCTCCGCCTCCACTTCGCGAATCAACTTCATGGACTTATCACGACCCACGGTGATCGGCGTGATAGCCCCCGGAAAGAGCACCGAACTTCGCAACGTGAGAATCGGCAACACTTCGGGAATCTCCACATTCTCGACCAACTCTTCGTCGTCTCCCGCCATGATCGGAATCACATGATGGCGTCCTTCGAGCATATCTGATATACCCGCGAACTCTTCTGGTTTATTATCTTTATTATTACTCATTCTCTTATTGTTACAAAAAATGGAACTCTTTTTTATCTCCTTTGCAGCGGTAAAACACGCCCTTAAGAGCCCCAAGTTTATGATTTTAACGGACAAAGGTAGTGTTTTTTACCTGAATAATCAAAACTAACCCCTTGCTCGGTCGGCAGAAATTAAGTTTCACAGCCGGCACCGGAAAGGAAACGAAATTTCTACGCGGCTTAGAGTCTGTTTAAAAATATCATTTATAACCATTTTAGCATCAGTGAAATAAAAGCCAAGTATATCATATTTTCCGAACACACCACCTTTCGTTCATAATCCTTTGCTAATCTTCGGAAGTCAT
>JAQUZZ010000173.1 GCA_028691095.1 Alistipes sp.
GCGACTGGATCAGGATTTCACCCCGCGTTCCATGTTTACAATGGTACAGGCACAGCAGGAACACACCCTCTCCCAAGAGGTGACGCTCCACCGCGCCGACCCTTCGCGCCGTTGGCAGTGGCTCAGTGGGGTGGCGCTCTTCTACAAGCACACCAACATGGGCGCTCCGGTGCATTTCAAGCAGGATGGCATTGAGGATCTGATCCTGAGTAATATCAACAAGGGCATTCATACCGTATTTCCCGACGCCGATATTCTGTTTCGAGAGCAAGAGTTCGACATCCTGAGCGATTTTAGGATGCCGGTCTTTGGTGCAGCCCTCTATCACCAATCCCAGTATCGGGTGGGACGATTCACCTTCACCGCAGGGTTGCGCCTCGACTACGAGCGCGCCTCGCTGCACTACGACAGCCGTTCGGGATTGGGCTATCGCTTCACCTTGACGATGAAAGAGTTTCGGGACTTCACATCCGAACTGACGGGGGTGGAACACCGGAATTTCTTTGAGCCGTTGCCCAAGTTGGCCCTCCAATATGATCTGCCCCGTAACGGCAACCTCTATTTGGCGATCACCAAAGGGTATAAGTCCGGCGGGTATAACACCCAGATTTTTTCGGATATTCTGCAAAATAAGATGCAGGTCGATATGATGAAGGATCTGGGAATTACCTTTGAAGATGGCGGTCTGGCCAGCTATCGCGTGGGGGAGGTGATTACCTACGATCCGGAGTATAGCTGGAATTTCGAGGTGGGAGCTCATCTCGACTTTTGGGAGAGTCGGTTGCGGGTCGATGCCGATCTGTTTCTCATCGAGTGCAGGGATCAACAACTCACGGTGTTCCCCAGTGGCAAGTCCACGGGGCGCATGATGACCAACGCCGGCCGCACCCGAAGCTATGGCGCCGAGGTGGCGCTGGACGCCGCCCTGACGCCAGCACTCCATCTTTATGGATCTTACGGCTATACACACGCTACGTTCACCCAGTATCATGACGGTCGCACCGATTATGCCGGACGCTGGGTTCCCTATGTGCCGCGACACACGGTGGGCTTGGGAGCCGATTACACCCTTGCGATTCGCTCCAAAGCATTGGATCAGATCATCCTGCGACTCAACTATTCGGGATTGGGCCCCATCTTTTGGAATGAAGCCAACACCTTGCAAGAGTCCTTCTACTCGCTATTGGGCGGATCGCTGAGCTTTGTGCGTCGGGGGGTGCGACTGGATATTTGGAGCCGGAATCTCACCAATACGGCCTACAATACGTTCTACTTTATGTCGATTGGCAATTCGTTTCTCTCACAGGGTAAACCGCGACAGTATGGGGTGACGCTCAACTGGGTCTTTTGAGAGGGAGTGAATTTCGCACGCGATATGCAACAAAAAGAGAGTTCGGATGCTAAGAAGTGGATGTGTCTTTAAAATAATTCTATAAATTGCACACTGTGCCTAAAAAGAGAGGGATTATGAAGAAAATTTTTGGAATGATGGCAGCGCTCCTGCTGAGCGTTGGAATGTTGAGTTCATGCGACAAAGGGTATATCGACGGAGGCAAAGACACCCCGTTGAAGGGTCGTACTTCGACTGCCGTGGGAACGTTGCAGGTCGATGAGAGCGGAACGCCCTTCACCGATCAGAATATTACCTGCAAAATCTCGTTTTCGAGTGACACCACTACGATGATTATGGAGTTGGTACAGGTGAAGTTTTCGTCGAACATGCCGATTCGACTCAATATGACGGTTCGCAACATTCCGTTTGCCGTGGAGACCAACGGGGATATTCGCTTCTGGGGTAATGGGCTGGTTCCGTTGGCTATGGGCGGTGAGTTCCCGGCCTATACGATCAATGATCTCTCCGGAACCTTTACCAAAGCAAAATTCGGATTTACCATGCGTTGCGGGGAGTTCCCGGTAACCTATGATGGATTGATTGCCCAGCCGAAGGCCGCGCAGTAGACCTTCCGAAAATCACCTTTGAAAAAAGCCGTTAGCGATGAGTATCCCTCGTCGTTAACGGCTTTTTTTAAAGGTGAAGATTGAAATGAAACCATCTTTTCATAAAAATAGAAAGTTTTCTCTAAATTTGTATTGTGGTGTCCCATTTTGGGGTTGAGGAGCGATGGTTAAAAGTTCGATCCAGCGAGGCGCTTGGCGACACTTTGCTGTCAGCATGGCTTCCCCCTTTTTTAATCTCCCCTTTGAGTGAATCTAACGTGCGTTCGACGTAAGCGAAGTCGAATACCTTATAAAGGTGAGTTCTCCCCTACGGTATAGGAGGGGTGGCCTGTTTTGCGCATAATATTGTATAGTATCGAATGATCTTTTGAGAAGAATATGCTGACCGAAACTCGTTTTAAGGCCAACGGAACCTCACGGCGAATGCCTGAGCTGGATGCGTTGCGCGGATTGGCCGCCTTGGCCGTGATCTTTTTTCACTTTTCGTTGACACTGCCCAGAGAGGCGACCGAGCGAGGATTTTGGGAGCTGATGCTGTTCCAAGCCGGAGCCGAACGAGTGACCTTTTTCTTTGTGTTGAGCGGTTTTGTATTGACCCTCTCGGTGCTCCATCGCCAAACCTTGGTGGACTACAAAGCCTATTTTGTCCGTCGTTTTATGCGAATCTATCCGCTGTATCTTTTGGCGACCCTCTTTGTGTTTGGCGTGAAAAGCTACTTCTTCCAAGGCGATGTCTCCACCGATTATGTGACCCCCTACTATAATATCGGGTGGCGACTTCCGGTGTCGTGGGGCGAGTTGCTGAACACCCTGACCCTGATTGGGGATTACAATACATGGGCGTTGGTGGGCCCCGCGTGGACGTTGATGTTCGAGATGCGGATTTCGGTGCTCCTGCCGTTGATTGTGCTCCTGTTTAATCTCCGCCCGTTGTGGTCCTTGGTGGGTTGTGTCGTTCTGGGTGGGCTGTGTGCCTATGGCAATGCTCAGATTCCGGTGATCGACGGATTTTACGCGGTCGATCAAACCCTCTCGACAACCTTCAGCAACGGGGTCTTCCTTGCTGTTTTTGCTGCCGGAATGTTTATGGCCTATCGACAACAACAACTATTCGCCTACTACCGAGGGTTGAGTCACATGGGACGCATCGTGTGGTTTGGGGTGGGCGTGCTCTGCTATATGAATGCCGTGTGGCTCCCGCTGCCGGCTATCGCAGTGGCCGGTTTTCTCCATCAGATGGTGACGGTCTTCGGGGTGATCTTGGTCATGGTCTTTGCGGTAAACAATATGCTGGCATCGCGTCTGCTTACGTTGCCGTTTTTTCAATTTTTCGGACGTATCTCCTACGGGCTCTATTTGTGGCACTTCCCGTTGCTCTACCTCTTTGTGGCTCTGTTGCAACCCTATATGTCGTTGAATATGGTCTTTTTGATTACCGTTGCCACGGTGGTGCCGCTGTCGTGGCTTACCTATCACTATGTGGAAGCCCCTTTTATCAGACAAGGACACCATCTCACCGAGCGCATCAAGGCACGTGCTACAACCTCACGGGTCGAATCGGTGTAGTCGACACGGGTGAGGCTCCCTTCTCCTTAAAAAATAAACAGAACGTGCGTTTGATGAATGGAACTTCCATTCATCAAACGCACGTTGTAGCTCTTTGCAAAAGCCTCGTATGCTGCAATAACCCCCTTTCAACCTTCCACACGGTGTGGGAAAGAGGGAAAGGGGGTATTCTTTTTTACATGAGGAGAAGCTCATGTTTGCTCTTTTTGACCCATAAGCCCTTTTTTTCGACTTTGGGCAAGCGGGGTTTATTCAAAGATCGACATCACCGGACGCCCGATCCATACTTGGGGTTGATGGATGCCGAGGATGTAGCCGAGGGTGGGGGCGGTATCGAAAACCATGACACTCTCCGGAATCTCGTATCCCGCTTTGATGCCTTTGCCACAGACCACCCAAGGGGTTTGCATTTCGGTCATCGAGATGCTGCCGTGTCCTTTGCCGATGCCTCCGTGGTCGGCCGTGAAGAGGATGATGCTCTCCTCCATCATGCCGTTCTCCTCCAAGGTCTGCATGATGCGACCTACGTATGAGTCGATGGTCTTGCTCATCTCGAAGTATTCGGGACTCTCCCATCCGTATTGGTGACCCACCTCGTCGGGTTCACCGAAGGAGAAAAAGGTAAAGAACGGACGCTCGGTGGTTAGATAGTAACAGATGCTGTCGGTCAGGTGCGCGTCGTCGGTGGCGTCGTAGTTGATGTCAACGACTTGCTGTTCGTACAGGCATCCGATGGTCGACCAGTTGTAGCCACAGACCATCTTGGCGTCG
>JAQUZZ010000174.1 GCA_028691095.1 Alistipes sp.
GGTGGGGTTCCAGTTACACCTGCTCGAACAGGTGGGTTTCCGCACCACCGACCTGCTGCACAAAACCCGATGCTTTGCCGTGATGTGTGGCATCAAATAGACGCCACTTCATGCCCTTTGGCAACCCGACACAACCGACTCACCCCGCATTTTGGCTCTTTAATGCAACCATGAAAAAACTGTTCATCTGCTTCATACTCTGCACCGCCGGCACCCTGTCGGCTCAAGTGTGGAATGATCCGTCGATTGGCGGAGAGGGTAAGGCCAATCCCCGCCCCGAATTTATCAGTTATGCCACCCGTAAGGCGGCCGACCTGGGTAAGCCCTCCGAGGCTCCCCACTACGTTCCGCTCGACGGCACTTGGCACGCCATCCTCTCCACAACACGCGAGGGGGGCGAACCGGGATTCTATCGCCCGGGGTTCAGCTCCTCGCGCTGGAAGGAGATCAACCTGCCGAACCTCTCGACCGGAGCCTCGAAGGCCAACTGGAATTCGCTGCTTCCTCCGCAACTCCCCTCAGAGGTGCCCTTGATTCAGTATCGCACCGCGATCGATGTTCCCTACCTATGGTTGGATCGTGATATGTTTATCCACATCGAAGGGGTGGGAGGAGCCTACACGCTCTATGTCAATGGACAGCGCATCGGGTACAACAACGACAGCCGCACCCCGACCGAATTTGAGATCTCCAAAGCCGTAACCGACGGCATCAACTCGATCGGCATCGAGGTCTACGGATACTCCTCAGGCTATTGGATGGAGAGTGCACTGCCCCAGGTCGATCCGGGAACCTTGGGCCAGATCTACGTATACTCGCAACCCAAACTACGGATTGAGGATTTCGTCTTTCGACGTCAAGCCGACACAACGGGAGTCCACGGCTGGGTAGACTTTGCCGTGGTGATGTCCAACTCCTACCGCACACCCGAAAAGATCACCCTGGGCTACGACGTCTACTCCCCTGCCGGAAAATTACTGACCTACAATCTGATCGAGACTGAGATTCCCGGTGAGAGCACCGACACCCTGACCTATCGAGAGATTCTCTATCATGTCATCAAGAGTTCGTGTTGGACACCGGCCCATCCGGAACTCTTCAAGCTCATGCTCTACACCCGTCGCGACGGCCGCATCACCGAATACATTCCGCTCACCTTTGGCTTCAATCTCTCTGAGTTGCACGACGACGGCACACTGTGGATCAACGGCAAGCCCGCGGCACTGACGCCCCTTCGTTACAACGCGGCACGCGACAAAGCCACCACCGAACGGGAGCTGCGCGCCATGAAGAGTCAAAAGATCAACACGCTCTGTCCGGATTATCCGCAACCCGGATGGTTCTATGACCTCTGTGACCGCATCGGGTTCTATGTCATCGACCAAGCCAACATCAACGCCGGGTTCCGCACCGAAGATCGCAATGTAGGGGGTTCGGTGGTCAACAACCCCGCCTTTCTTCCCCAATTTATCGACCGCGTAGCCGCCATGCAGGGGCGCACCAAGAACTACACCTCCATCATCGCCCTCTCCATGGGCGGAGCCTGTGGCAACGGATACAACCTCTACAAGAGCTATCAATGGCTCAAGGCGGCCGATTCGCTCCATGTGGTCACCTATCGGGATGTGCAGGGCGAATGGAACAGCGACTGGGAGTATCCCCAACAGAAGACCTCGTCCGTTTCGCACACCTCCGTATCCTCCGCTTCGCAGTCCAAGAGCGGATCGAAATCCACCGCCTCTAAAAGCCGCCGATGAACATTGATCTGATTGTGGTGGGTAAAACCGACGCGGCCGAGATCCGCGCCCTCATGGAGGAGTATCTCAAGCGATTGAACTTCTACATCAAGTTCTCCTGCATCACCCTTCCGGATCTGCGCAACACCCGCAATCTCTCCACAGAGCGTCAAAAGTGTCAAGAAGGGGAAGCCCTGCTCAAGCAATTCGGAGAGGGCGACTTTGTCGTGCTTTTGGATGAAAGGGGTGCCGAGATGCGCTCTATGGAGTTTGCGCAATGGATTCAGAAACGCATGAACAGCGGCCTGCGCCGCCTCTGCTTTGTGATCGGAGGGCCCTATGGTTTCTCCGAAGCCGTCTACCAACGCGCCAACGGAGCGATCTCTCTCTCAAAGATGACCTTTTCGCATCAAATTATCCGCGCCATCTTCGCCGAACAACTCTACCGCGCCTTCACCATCATTCACAACGAGCCCTATCATCACGAATAATCGGATTCGAACGCCAGTATGTGTCTTGGAATCTCCTCCACAACGAGGGTAGAAATACATCGAAAGATAAAAGGTGGGGGTACACCCGAAAGGAAGAAGAGAAGTGATAATTCGTTGCCAAACCTCACCCCTAAGCGTTTAGCGACCGGACTCCTCGCGTGGGGGAAGCACCTCCACACGCACTTTATCAATCCGTCGCCCATCCAACGCCTCAACGGTCAGATTCAACCGCAGGAAGGAGAGTTTCTCGGCTCGTCGTAAGAAGTCTTTCCGAATCTCCAACATCACACCGGCAATCGTCTCGGCATCGCCACGCACCGCATCGAGGTAGTC
Source organism: Alistipes sp. (assembly GCA_028691095.1). GTDB lineage: Bacteria > Bacteroidota > Bacteroidia > Bacteroidales > Rikenellaceae > Alistipes_A. The sequence continues at coordinate 2,561 of JAQUZZ010000174.1, forward strand.
GTCCGGCAACCCCACTACCTCCAGAAAATCATTGAGATGGGTCTTGCCCTCGAACACATAGAGATTTTCGGCTAACTTCGTATAAAACGCCTCTTCACGATCCGACTCATCGGCAATTTCCCCGACGACCTCTTCCAAAATATCCTCTAAGGTCAGCAGCCCTTGGGTCGATCCGTACTCATCGACCACAATCGCCATGTGGATATGATTATGCCGGAACTCCTCCAGCAACTCGTTGATCTTCTTGTGTTCCGGTACAAAATAGGGCTTACGGATCAGGTGCTGCCACTCAAAATCCGCCGAGGCTAAGATGTAGGGCAACAGATCTTTCACATACAGCACGCCCTGAATATCATCAATCCGCTCCTTATACACCGGAATCCGCGAGAACCCGGACGAGACCACCTCCTTACAAACCGCCTCGAAGTTGGCCTCCCAATCCAGCGCCACCATATCGACCCGTGGTTTCATCACCTCCACCACCTCGGTATGCACGAAATCGACAATCTCAGACAGCATCCGTTTCTCCTCCGCACTCTGTCCTGAGGTCATCTCGATCGCATTCGAGAGTTCGTCCATCGAGATATTAGCTCGTTTGCGATTGACACTCTGGTTGATATAATTTCCGGAGCGAATCAGCAGAAAAGCAAGGGGTCGCATCATCGACTCCAAGACCGACAAGCAGGCTCCCATTCCGCGCGCCACCCCCACCGCATGATAAGCCGAGAAGATTTTCGGCATAATCTCGCCAAAGAGCAACAGCAGGAAGGTGACAAGTCCCAATTTGACCCCCAACTCCAAGCCCACCGAGGCGCCAAAGTCAATGGAGGCATCAATCAATCCATTCGCCAAGACCACCACACAAATATTGACCAGATTATTCACGATCAAAATCGTAGCCAACAGATACTGATCGCGGGAAAGCAGTCTCAGCACGCGACGACTGGCACGATCGGTTCGTTTCTTGAGGATATTCACGTCACGGGGAGAGAGGGAGAAGAAAGCGGTCTCAGAGGCCGACACACAAGCCGACACCCCTAACAGCAGGGTCATTCCCAACAACGCCATCCATTCCCGCAGGGTAAAAGCGTGCCACGCCACATCGGCAAACCACGCACTACTATCGGTATTCCACATAAAATATCTACGATAAAATCTCAGGATGTCGCATGATCCTCATCAAGCGCAAGCGACCCGGAGTCACGCGACAGGGTAAAAAACGTCTCTAAAAATCAAAATCTCGTCCTCTCATAGCACGCCTCCCTTTGCTTATCACACCCGGGAGACCTCCTACTGGGGACGAGATCAAAATCCGACGAGCTATCCCTCAGCACTTCGTGTGATCGATCTACCATACACGCATCAATCAACCCACAAGACACGAGAGAGTTCCCGTAACGCTCACTATTTCAAAGAGAACGTCTATATCATCTAATCGAACAACGACCCGACACGACTGGGCTCATTGTTGGAACCCGAAGCGGGATCATCCTTCAAAACCACCCGTGAACTACGATCGGCCGCACTATCCTTCACAAACTTGAAATTTCGACGCAAGAAGGCAGGTCTGCTCTCCAGATCGTCAATATCAATCTCTTCGTCCCTCTTTTTCGATTCGATCGAAGGCTGACCCAACAAGGGGTTGGGAACCGACCGGGGGGGCGAAGGAACAGGAGGTGCCATCGGATGGGAGCGTTGCCGTTCCAAGGGAGGCGTCGAGATATCCC
>JAQUZZ010000175.1 GCA_028691095.1 Alistipes sp.
TTCAATTGATTGATATAGAGCGACGACCAAGTCACCTCATACTTGTCGGCTATTTTTTCGCCCTCTGGAGTGGTGATGTCGATCACTTGGAAGAGGACTTCGCCCTTTTTGAGTTGTGCTGCGAAGTTCTCTTCGATCACCTCTTTCGTCAACTTTTCAATCGCATTGCACGTGACGCAACGCGGTTTGCCGTGAAAGTAGAGTACTTCGACATACTCCTGTTGTCTCTCCTGGGGAGGGGTTTGCGCAGGGGTGTTTTGACGGTTTCCACAGGAGGTCAACCCAATCAGGGCACAAACGATAAACCATAACGTTTTCATGTTGAATTTGATTAAGCACAGCGTGCGGTTAGCCATAAAGGCATCGGTATAGCAGGTCTATACCGTGGAAATGGATTTTTTTGGAGGGACTTACTTGGTTAAGAGTGCTTTTACTTCCGATGCCGACAAACTTCTGCCTGCTGAAACGACTTTTTCGTTGACGACCAAAGCCGGTAGCGACATCACGTTGTACTTCATGATCTGCATCAGATCCTCCTCCTTGAGGAGGGTTGCGTCGAGGCCTAATTCGGCCACCACCTGTTTTACGGTTGCGTGCAGCGCCTTGCAACCTGCGCATCCGGTTCCTAAAATTTTAATTTCCATTGTGTGTGTTGTTTTTATGTTTGTTAATCGCAAAACTACGAACAATAGGCTCAAAAAAATAGGCTACTCCTCGCAGCATATTTTTTTGTCGGCACCGTTCTTCGCGAAAAAGTTGCCAAACATTTGTTGGGCTAACTTCCAGTTTTCTCGATGGATACAATAGCGAACTTTGGGAGGTTCGATCTCTCCTTGAATCAGTCCCGCGTCTTTCAACTCCTTGAGGTGCTGCGACACGGTGGCTTTGGCAATCGGGAGTTCATCGTGAATGTCGCCGAAAAAGCAACTATCCTGCGAAGCCAAGAACTCCATAATCGTAATGCGTGCAGGATGTCCCAATGCCTTAGCAAAACGAGCCAGTTGTTCACTATCCAGGGTGTAATCTCGATTCTTTTTCATCGTTCTCCTTCTCTGTTCGCAAAGTTGCGAACTATTTTGCGAACTTCCAAATAATTCGTTCGTAAAAATACGAATATTGCGAAGAATCAATAGGGGAGTGCTTTTTTCTTACGCAGCGGAGTGGGTGGTGCGGTGTAGGATGAAAAAAAGCTGCCCCTCGGCTTTTGAGGGCTTCGGGGCAGCTGAGGGTGGATCCAGTTTAGGGATGCTTGGAGGGAGCGTTGTTTTGTTGTGGAAAGGGTGTGTCAACTCCTGTGAGCCTTCCCTTTAAACTTCTGTGCAGGATTTTCGGCTTTGTGCCGCTGTGCCTCCCGCCTCTTATCCTTTGTGTTGCACGGATAAGGGGAATCTGGGGGTCTTCCTGAGGCTTAGAACGTAAGGTCGAAGACTACAAAGTACAGAAATTCAGAGGTGTCTAGCGATCCTCCACCCTGCTGCCATTTGGGAGTTTCTTCGTTGTACCAAAGGGTTTTATGCCAGCCTGTTGCATGCAAATAGCTTGTCCAAATAAAACGGGCGTACACACTTCCAGTTTGTTTATCGAAGGTGATTTGTTGCAGGGTAGGAGAGTCCCGAAAACCCTCCCCCCAAGAGGCAATCAGACGACCTCCCAAGTTGGTGCAATAAGCATCTGCTTCCGGCCAAGTCTTTTGTGCGTTGGGGTCAAAGTACAGAATTTTAAATCCCGTTTCGGAGGTCGAGAGTACATAGCAATCGAGGGTCAGTTCGCCCTTTGGGGTGGCGAAGCCGTTGTATGCGGCTCCCGGGTAGAGCAAATGGGTGCCGGTCGGCAGGGTGAAGACGGTGGTCAGCTTGGTGCTCTGAGCTTCGGTGCCGATGAGGTACTCCAAGGAGCTGAGTGCCAAGAGATCGACGGTGCTGGCAGTCACAGCCGACATATCGGCTCCCTGCACATTCAGCCTCGTGATGGAGTGTGCGGTGTAGGCAGCGATGGTGGCCAGATCCTCATCGAAGAGCTTCCCTGCAATGTTGAGCACCGTACCCTCACCCAGTGCGTTGGTTATCCGTTCGTTGGTAACCAACCCCGCTTTCCGTGGGGTCAGGGTGTGGGTGGAGGCGTCCACACGGATGGCGGCGGCGTCCAGAACATAGCTTGTGTTGGCGGTGTTGGCGGTCAAGCCGGTCTTGCTGACCAACGTCTCATTGCTCTCGTTGAGGATGTTGATCGTGGTGCCTTCGGGCCATGAACCGTAGAAGTAGGCGTTGCCCTTGGCGTCGGTGGTGGCGGAGATCGCTACCGTAACAGCCTCCGTGCTACCCGCGGGTTGGAAGGTGGTGCAGGTCAAGGTTCGGGTGACGTTGGGTTCGGCAGCCACACGCAGCCGGCTGTAGGTGCGGGCTCCGGAGAAGTCGATGGTGAGGGTGAGGGAGGTGTTGTCGTCCGTCAGCGCCACGTTGTCGTACTCCCGCATGATGAACTCCTGATCGCCGGCGGCCACGTCGCTATTCTTCAGACCCAACTCAATGCGGCCGGTGTTAGGGTTAGGAACCCACGTGTAGCTCGGGGCGTAGAAGGCCTCGATTTTGGAGAGCGTCGTAGCATCCCACGTTGGTTTGAAGACAGAGCCTTCGGGCAACGAAGTCCATGTAGTGCCGTTGTAGGTCAGTGTGTAGCATAAGGGGGCGTTGACGGCGTTCGTTGTGATGCGTAGCAGCACCTCATCGCCCGCTGCCCATGCGGTTTTGCCGGCATCCTCGGTGCCGATGACACGGGTCTCTCCCTGGTCGAAAGCGGGGAATGCCCCGATCTGGATGAGCTGTGCCACATCGGGGTTGGCGGCGGGGGTGTCGCCCTCACGCTCGTCGTTGCAACTTGCGGCCACCAGTGCGATGCACAGCGTGGCGAGCAGGGTTTTTATCTGTTTCATTGTGATCTTCATTTTCATAGTGATTTATAACTTACAACTCGGTTTCGGTGTCCCAGCCCGACATGGCGGTCACGGTGTTCAGCGTCACGGTGAGGTGCTCATCGAGCGTGAGGGTGAACCAGTAGCGTTTGCCGGCTTCGAACTTCGTGGCGCCGGCGTTGGCGTCGATAATCTTTTGCGCATTGAGAGCCCGAGCGGTATAGGTATGAGTATTATTCCCACTAATAGTACTGAGCTCAAAGGTGAGCGTTTGGTCGGTCAGCACCTTGCCGGGTAGGGTGAGCAGATAGCCCTCAATCGTGGCGCCTGGGGCAAGCGAGGAGCCTTGTATGTTTAGGGATAGCCCGATTGTTTGATCTGTCGTAGCGATGGTTGGGGTCTGCTGCTCGTATCTTTGGGTGGCATCAAAGGTGATCCTGCCCTGTATGCCAAACACCTCGCTCCCCGAGTAGATCCGAACTCCAATCACCTGACATTCGGTGGTATTGGCGTTCTTGATGGTGAAACGCAACATGGAGGTGAGGTGCTTGAATTGCAGTTTCACGTTGTCCGACGATGCAGCGGCGGCGGTGGCGTACATCACCATGCTTCCCCTCAGATGGTCGGTGGTAGCACGATTTTGGATCGAGGCAAAGGGTATACTGTAGTCAACATAATCCTCCGTGGTGGAGTGGGTGAACTTGGTGGTGGGGGTGAAGGCGAAAAGGGAGAGGTTGCTCTGGTCGACGGGGAAATTGGAGTTGAAAAAGTCGGCCGTGTTGCTGCTCTTGTCGGGGTAAGACGGGGAGATTTGGAAGGGATAGAGGTTGTTGCCTTCGTAGTTCAGCAGCTTCATCTCGGCATCCTTCGCAACGAGGTAGAACGCGTCGGAACTGTTCCACACGAAGCGCTCCTTGTTTACATCGGTGTTGCCGTACTCCACCGAGGCACGGCTGCTGGGAGCGGTCGCCTTGGCTCCCAGTGATGCGCTGACGACAAAAGGTTGGGTGGGGCGTTCCGGCGTCTCTCCGGCATCGTCCCCGCTGCACCCTGCCAAGGTGAGGCAGAGGGCGGATAGGAAGGTTGCTCCTATGATGGGGTTTCTTTTCATGATTTTCATGGTTTTATGCTTTTGGTTTGTTCCGCACCGCGTGCTCCGTGAACACGGGGTGCTATTGGTGGGCTTTATACGGATCCGCGGATCCGGTGTGTGCCGTGAGAAAAAGGGTTCGATGGTTGTTTCGGGTCTTCCGGAACGGGTTACTCATACTTACCGCCATTCTCGAAATCACTGCCACCCATGGCACCGGGTCGGAGGACGCCGTTCTCGGTGATGGGCGTGCCCTTGGGTGCCGTGATGGTGAGC
>JAQUZZ010000176.1 GCA_028691095.1 Alistipes sp.
GGAGTGGCGATGAACGGGGGCATATTCTGCCTGGCGTTCCACAATATATCTCCTATGCCTACGGCTCGGCCTCCGCGAAATGGGGCGTGTGGAACACCCATTGGAATCCATTGGTGCTGAGCAAATAATCAACCGAAAAAACACGGCATCAGCCTGACGTACCGATCGGTGGATTGCCTATAAAACCCTACGCGGGAGAATCGAAACACTCGATTCTCCCGCGTAGGGTTTTACTGGGATGATTTGAACTTGGAGAGGTGAGGTCGGCTCTCGGACAAGCAATGCCCCGCTACCCCACTCTACTCCTCCTCTTCGGGGGTGAAGGCTTGCCGTTGCCAGAAACGTTCCATGCGTCGCTTTTTCCGTGTACGACGGATCAGATGCCCCAGAAGCAACGAACCGAAGGTGGTGCCGATCAGAATCAGCCACCCGATATGGAGGTTGTCGCCTTTGACTCGTGACCATACGGCCACCAGTTGCGGTGTCTTCTCCTCAAAGTCGTGCATGATGGCACAGCGTTCGATCTCCGTGCGATCGGGATATTGAATCGGATCGACCTGCACGCTGTCGGCTCTTTTCCCGAAGAAATAGGAGAGGTCAATGTACGCTTCGAGGGTGCTGTCGATGCGCGACTCCAAGACCTCCGGGGTTGCGATGACACTGACGTATCCGATCTCGTCCATATTGCGAATGGCACTCTCTGGGCGACACATGAAGTTGATGAAGTAGCTGGCAGCACGTCGATTCTTGGCGTACTTGGGAATGACCCAACCGTCGAACCACACGTTGCTTCCCTCCACGGGAACCGTGTAATCCAAGGTAATACCCACCTGAGCCGCCTCTTCGATGGCCCACACCGCATCGCCACTCCAGTTGACATTCATGTAGGCGGCCTCGCGACACATCAACTCTTTTCCGAAATCAGACTCCCATCCGGCTACGTTCTTCTTGACAGCCTTGAGTCGTTGCTCGGCGATGGCAATGGCCTCATCTGATTCGTCGTTCATGGCATCCACCAAGGAGATCTCGCCTCGTGCAATCTGGGGCGCATAGTACTCGATCATCGTGAGGCTGTACACATCGCGAATGGCATCCTTCATAAAGATCTTGCCTTTGAATTTCGGATTCCACAGCGTGCTCCAGCTCAAGGCTTCGTCGCGCGTAACGAATTTAGGATTGTAGAGGATGCCCAGCGTGCCCCACATATACCCAACGGCATAGTCGCTCATGCGATGCGTCGGGGTGCTGAGGTCGTCGAAGGTTTGGACGATATAGGGCGAAATGTTGTGCAGATAGTTAGGCGTCGTGCCAAAAGAGGTGTCGATCGGCAAGAGCAGATCCTTTTTGAGCATTCGCTCAATGATATAATCCGAGGGACACACCAAGTCGAAATCCTCTTTGCCTCTTTCGATCTTGGCCAGTGCCATCTCGTTGATGTCGAACAGTTGCATGACCACGTGCACCTCTTCGCCCGTCTGCTCCTTGTACCACTGCTCAAACTCCGGAATCAGCGATTCGTCGATGTAATCCGCCCAGTTGTAGATTTTGAGCGTATGGCTGCGTTTCTTACTTTGATAATTGCATCCGCTCAACCCCAAAAGGAGGAGCAGAAGACCACCGAGCAGTACCGATTGCAGGGTGAGATGTCGTTTGAATAGGGCGTACACAGGGCAGTAGACTTTAAAGTAACCTAATTTCCCACGCTTTATGGAAGGACGAGTGTGCAATGCGTTGGTTTCAGCGCTTAGCGACGGAGTCTCTCTTCTCGCGTCGGCGTTGGCGTGTCGAGCGGTAGTTGATGATGAGCAGCAGCAGAAGCACGGTGACAAAAATGAGGGTCGAGAGGGCGCGCAATTCCGGGGTGAGGCCTCCTTTGCGTGCGTCGGCATAGATGTAGGTCGAGAGCGTTTCAAGGCCTTCGCTGCCGGAGGTGAAGAGCGTCACGGCAAAGTCGTCGATCGACAGGGTGAAGGCCACGATCCAACCGCTAATCATACCGGGACGGATCTCAGGAATCACCACCTTGCGAACCGCTTGGCCGGGTGTAGCCCCCAAGTCGAGTGCCGCTTCATAGAGATTGGAGTCGAGTGACGAAAGACGTGGAAGCACGCAGAGCACCACAAACGGGGTACAGAAGGTGATATGTGCCAAGATCACCGTCGTGTATCCCTGCGAAACGCCCAAGCTGACAAAGAGCAGAAACAGCGAGATGGCGGTGATAATATCGGGGTTGATGATCGAGATGTTGTTGAAAAAGGCAATCATCTTCCGTTGTCGTTCGCGCAGCTTGCTGATGCCCAAGGCGGCCACCGTACCCAGCATCATGGAGATGGTCGAGGCAATGACGGCAATCACGAGGGTGTTGAGCATGGCTTTGAAAAGGGCATGATGGGCGTTGCTGGAGAAGAGTGAGGTGTAGAGGCGTGTGGAGAAGCCCGTCCAGTTCCCCAAAACCTTGGCTTCGGAGAAGGAGAAGATCATGATAATCAGGATCGGAAGGTAGAGCACTCCGATCAACAGCCACAGATAAAATCGGGAAAAGAAATATCCTTTACTCATAGCAAACCTCTTTCATCCTTGGATTTGCCGTCGCGATTGAACCAAGTGCTGACGCCGATGAGCAGCAGCATGATGAGCGATAGGGCGGCTCCATAGTTCCACATTCCGTTATTGATATTCTCCTGAATGGTACTTCCGAAGAGTCGGATGTTGTTCAGGGTCAGCAGCTCGGCGATGGCGAAGGTGGACATGGTGGGCATGAAAACCATGAGGATTCCGCTCCCCACGCCCGGCATCGAGAGCGGCAACACCACCTTCAGGAATACTTCGCGATGGGTGGCTCCCAGATCTTGAGCCGATTCGATCAGGCTGGTGTCGATCTTGGAGAGTACATTGTAGATCGGATAGATCATGAAGGGCAGAAAATTGTAGACCATGCCGAAGATCAAGGTTCCCTCGCCCAACGGCATCCCGACAAAATCGAAGAGCGCCACCGTGGCCAAGGTGCGTACCAAGATGTTGATCCACATGGGCAAGATAAAAAGCACGACTAACACACTGGCACTTTGCGGCTTCATTCGGCTGAGAATGTAGGCGGCCGGGTAGCCGAGCAGGATGCAGAGACAGGTGGTCAGGATGGCGATTCCGATGGAGTAGACGAACGTATTCACCGACTCGATGTGATTGACAAAGAGCGTGAAGTTCTCCAGGGAGAAGTGCCCCGATCCGTTGGTGAAGGCGTAGCTGGCGATCAAAAGGAGCGGAACCACGACAAAGAATCCCAGAAACAGCACATAGGGGATTGCCCAGTTGCGTTGGGAACGCACCAACTGCCGTAAGCGATTAAAGGTTCTTCTCATCTTCCTTGTAGGCTGTGAGGCGAATGGCCTCTTTAGAGAACGAAAGTTCCACTTGATCCCCTTTGGTCAACACCGAGTGGGTGTCGGCGTAGAGGTAGTGTTTGTCGGCCGTGATGAGCGTAATGTGGTAGTGATTGCCCTTGTGGAGCAACGAGCGCACCGAGGCCTCAAGGTTGAGACCCTCATCCGAGAGTGCGTCATGCACCGTGATGCCGTCAAAGGCGATGTGTGCCATGACCGAGGCTCCCTGTCCAAACTCATACTGCGGAGTTACCTCGACCTCCATGCCCAGCATTTTGATGTATTGGGCGTCAATCACGGTGGCTTCGATCTGGTTCTCCAGTCGCTCTTTGTGCATGACGTGGATGTCAAACGGGTCGATGGAGACCCCTACCCGATGACCCTCGTCAAAGGGCAGAATGTTCTGCGCCATGATTTCATACCCCGTATCGGTCAGGATGCGAATGTCGTAATACTTCCCCTTGAAGATGGCCGAGATCACCGATCCCCCGAAAGCCTCGGGGTCGTCGGTATAACACAGGTCGAAATCTTCGGGTCGCAACACGACATCCACCGGTGTGTTTGTCCCGAAATCCTTGTCGACGCAGACGAAAGAGTGCCCGGCAAACGACACCAATTCGTCGTGGAGCATCACCCCATTGAGGATATTGCTCTCCCCGATGAAGTCGGCCACAAAGGCGTTGATCGGTTCGTTGTAAATATCTTTCGGGGTTCCAATCTGTTGGATGCGTCCGTTGCTCATGACGATCACCGTATCGCTGAGGGTCAGTGCCTCCTCTTGGTCGTGCGTCACGTAGATGAAGGTGATCCCCAGATCGTGATGAATCTGCTTGAGCTCCATCTGCATCTCGTGGCGTGTTTTCAGGTCGAGG
>JAQUZZ010000177.1 GCA_028691095.1 Alistipes sp.
TCCATGCCAGTCTGATCGACGGACTGAAGTTGTGCGATGCCTCTTGGCAACGCTTTGTGCACAACGACATGGAGCATCTCGAACGGCTGTTGCAACGTCACCGTGCCGCGTATCGCAAGGTGTGGATCGTTACGGAGTCGATTTTCAGCATGGACGGAGATCGCGCCCCCCTGCGACGGATTGCCGAACTGAAACGCCAATATGATGCCTGCCTCTATGTCGATGAGGCGCATGCTTTTGGGGTGTGTGGCCCAAACGGAACCGGCGTGGCGGCCGAAGAGGGGGTAGCCTCCGCGTGTGATGTGCGGATTGCCACCTTTGGCAAAGCGTTGGCTTCGGCAGGGGCTATGGTGATTACCGATGCGTTGACCCACGATTATTTAGTGAATAAGATGCGCCCCCTGATCTTCTCGACCGCCCTGCCGCCGATCACGCTGCGGTGGAGCGAGGCGTTGGTGCGGCAGCTTCCGCAGATGGAGTCTCGACGCGAGGCGTTGCGTGACTTTGCCGCGATACTCACAGGCGACCGCACCCACTCTCAGATTATCCCGATTCAGGTGGGTGAAAATCATCGGGCAATCGCGTTGAGCCGTCGTTTTCGGGAGGCGGGTTATTGGGTGATGCCGATCCGCACACCGACCGTGCCGCCGGGTACGGCACGCATTCGGGTCTCCCTCTCTGCCGCACTCACGCGCGAAGAGGTGGTGCGCTTTCATCAAACCGTACAACAACTATGCAGTACGATTGGCTAACCCGAGAGGGACACGATACCCTCCTGTTATGGATGTTGGGATGGGGAGCTCCCTCTGAGGTCGTCGCGTCGATCCGGATTCCGGATTGCGATCGTCTGTGCGTAGGGGATTACCGGAGGCTTGAGGCGCTCCCCGAAACCTCTTATCTCGCATATCGACGGATTATCCTCTGTGGCTGGTCTTTTGGGGTGTGGGCAGCCGAACAGGTGTGTCGTGAGGTGCCGATCACCGCGGCTTTGGCCTTTAACGGAACCCCCTTTCCGGTGGATGAACGCTACGGAATCTCGCCCCGCGTCATGCAGTTGACCTTGGCGGGACTGCGTCGCACCCAGAGCGACGAGTCGTTTAATCGTCGAACCTACGCTGAGGCTTACCCTGCTTTGCGGGAGGCATTGGCGATTCGCCCCTTTGCGGAGCGTCTCGACGAGCTGGAAGTGTTGTCTGCGAGAGCCTCCCAGCCCTATGTGCCGCAACTGCCTTGGAATTTTGCCTTGGTGGGAACGGAGGATCGGATCTTCCCTGCGGCGCATCAACAGGCGTATTGGGGAGATCGAGCCCGATGTGAGGCACTGCCTCACTATCCCTTTGCCGATCCGACCTACGCCCAATCTTTGATCGAAAAGTTTCTATGATGACCGATAAACAACTGCTTTGCAAACGTTTTGCCTCTTCACTTCGTCAATACGACTCCCTGGCTGTGGTGCAGCAGGAGATCGGGGTACAACTCTCCGAGATGATCGACCGGATCTGCACGGCACCCGTGCGGCGCGCACTGGAGGTGGGGGCGGGTACCGGATTTCTGACACGGCTGCTCCTGAAACAATACCCAGACACCGAATGGTTTGTCAATGACATTGTGGAGACGGCACAAGCTTTTATCGCTCCCTATGCCGAGGGGCATTCGGTGTGTTACCGTTGGGGCGATGCCGAGACCCTCAGTCTGCCCGATCGACTCGACTTGGTGGCCTCAGCCTCTACGGTGCAGTGGTTCGAGCAACTGCCGCGTTTCCTGCATCGTGTTTTCGAGGTGCTCAATCCGGAGGGCTATTTGGCCTTCAGCACCTTCGGCCCCCAGAATTTTCTGGAGATCAAGGCCACCACGCAGGAGGGCTTGGACTATTATACGGGCGAGCAACTATCGGCACTGTTGCGCCAAGAGGGTTTCACCCTTGTGGAGAACCTGGAGTACACCAAGGAGCTCTATTTTGACACCCCCTTAGAGGTGTTGCGACATATCAAAGCCACCGGCGTCAACTCCATTCGCAACACCCACTGGGTCAAACAGCAGTTGCAACGCTTCGAGCAGGAGTACCTCCAAAAATTTGCAATCTCCACCGTTGAGGGAAAAACGGTTGTGCCCTTGACCTATCACCCCTTGCTGATTGTGGCACAGAAGGAGCCTTCTGTACTTTGATCTTTCCTCCTCTTTTGATTCCCCCCCCTTCCTTTGAACCTTCGCCCCAGATCTTTCCCCGTCGTCGGAAAAGAAGTTTTAGACGTTAAGAAAAATCGTGAAGCATTCGTTGAGGCGCTCTGAAGCCCACCCCCTTCGCCCTCTCCTGTTAGAGGAGAGGCTTGTGAACGGTGTGTTTTCCAGGGGATGGGGTCGGATGCCGAAGCCCAGCGTGCGTCCAGCACCGCAAACGAGATAGAAACAACAAAACACCCACGCTACAACCTCTTGTGGCGTGGGTGTTTTGTTTGAAATACAGACTTTTTCGGGAGCTTCCTTGTGGAAGGGGATTCCGCGTCTTGTCTTGCCTTGAGTGCTCTATTGCAGCAACTTCTTTACGGCTGTAGAAATGGCGCGTCCATCGGCTTTTCCGGCCAACTGTTTGGTTGCCAATCCCATCACCTTGCCCATATCGGCCGGAGAGGAGGCTCCGACTTGCGCTATGATCGCCTTCAAGGCCTCTTCAAGCTCTGCCTCGCTCAAGGGTTTCGGCAGGAAGGCTTCCAATTCGGCCGCCTCGGCCAGCTCTTGGCGACTGTTCTGTGCATAGATCTCGGCAGACTCCTTACGTTGTTTCACCAACTTCTGAATCATCTTCAGTACGGCCGCGTCGCTCACTTCATCTGAGCCGCCCGCCGTCTTAGCCAACAAAATCTCTGCTTTCACGGCACGCAATGCAGCCAAACGAACCTTCATTTTAGCCATCATTGCCGCTTTGATGCCGTCGTTAATCTCTTTTTCCAGTCCCATAACTATTTGAATAAAGGGTGGGGGCGGATCTATTGCATCGCAATACTCCGATTCCTCACGTTAAATATCAATATTGGCGTATTTCGCATGACGCTCGATAAATTCGCGTCGTGGTGGTACGTCGTCACCCATCAACATCGAGAAGATGCGGTCGGCCTCAGCGGCACTGTCGATGGTTACCTGCTTGAGGATACGCGTTTCGGGCGACATGGTGGTGTCCCACAACTGTTCGGGATTCATCTCACCCAAACCTTTGTAACGCTGTACGTGACACCCCTTCGAGCCGTACTCCGTCAACGCCGACTCCCGATCCTCTTCGGTCCAGCAGTAACGGCTGTTTTTCCCTTTTTTTACCTGATACAAAGGAGGTTGCGCCAAGTAGACGTGACCCTCTTTGATTAGATTGGTCATGTAACGGAAGAAGAAAGTCAGCATCAACGTGGCAATATGGCTACCGTCGACATCGGCATCGGTCATGATAATCACCTTGCCGTAACGGAGTTTCTCAAGATTCAACGCCTTGCTGTCCTCCTCGGTTCCGATGGTGACGCCCAGCGCGGTGAAGATATTGCGGATCTCCTCGTTCTCGAAGATCCGATGTTCCATGGCCTTCTCGACATTCAGAATCTTACCTCGCAACGGAAGGATGGCTTGGAAATTTCGGTCACGTCCCTGTTTGGCCGATCCACCGGCAGAGTCACCCTCGACAAAGAAGATCTCCGCCAAATCGCGTTCACGCGAAGCACAGTCGGCCAATTTGCCCGGCAATCCCGATCCCGAAAGCACCGTTTTGCGCTGTACCAACTCCCGCGCCTTGCGCGCTGCATGACGTGCCGTTGCGGCCAAGATGACCTTGGATACGATGGCGCGTGCATCTTTGGGGTTCTCCTCCAAGTAGTGGGTGAGCGCACCCGAGATGGCCTGATCCACCGCTCCGGCAACCTCCCCGTTTCCTAACTTGGTCTTGGTCTGACCCTCGAACTGAGGCTCCTGCACCTTCACCGAAACGATGGCGGTCAACCCCTCACGGAAGTCATCGCCGTTGATCTCGAACTTCAACTTGGCCAACATTCCTGAATCCTCGGCATACTTCTTCAAGGTGCGGGTCAGTGCGCGACGGAAACCGGTCAAGTGGGTTCCACCCTCGATGGTGTTGATGTTATTGACGTAAGAGTGGACGTTCTCCGAGAAACTGGTGTTGTATTGCATGGCCACCTCCACGGGCACTC
>JAQUZZ010000178.1 GCA_028691095.1 Alistipes sp.
GCCGGAACATCCAGAACCCCAACCGGCGGAGTCCACAGGTTATCGACCCATACCTCTAACTTACCTCCTGCTTTGGGGGTCAGGGTAACGCTAAATTGATTGGCTCCCTTGCCGAAGTCGAGTTTCTTGTAGGAGGCGTAGTTGTCGTTGCGGATTCCGGTGAGGATCTCTTTTTGGGGTTCCACCAGCGTGATGCGGGTGTTGCCCCACAGCAGGCAGGCGCGCGAGGCGTCGATGGGTTTGAAGGCGTCGAGCGGATCGCCGGCTCCTTGTGAGCTCATCTCCACTTCGTTGATGCTGCCATCTTCGTTGAAGGTGATCGGTTCGATGCACACCTTGCGCATCGAGCGGGTGGCGTTGGTGGTGCGATGGTAGAGCACATACCACTTTCCGTTGAATTCGCAGATCGAGCCGTGGTTGTTCCATGATTCGGGGTCGCAGCCGGCATTATCCACGATGACTCCGCCATACTTGAAGGGTCCCAGCGGCGAACGCGACGTGGCGTATCCGATGCAGGTAGGACGTCCTTTGCGCAGATGGGCATAGACCAAGTAGTAGATTCCGTTGTGTTTGCGCATACTGCTGCCCTCGTGGAAGAAGTGCTCTTGTTCGGTGACCAGACCGTCGACAATGGTTGAGGTGTCGACTTCGACCATGTTGGGTTTGAGCTTTGCTCCCTTTGCCGAGAATTGACCCCAGTAGAGATAGGCTTGTCCGTCGTCATCCACAAAGACGGCTGGGTCGATTTGTGAGATGCCCTTCATGGGCTGCCCGTTGCGGAAAGGGCCTACCGGAGTGTCGGCCACGGCGACACCCTCGTCAATGGCATCGCACATACTGTAATAGAGATAATATTTGCCATTCTTCTCGGCTGCATCCGAGGCGTAGAGTGCTCCGTCGCTATACGACACCTCATCTCCTTCTCCTTTCGAGACAAAGGCGTTGGGGGTGATTGTCCAGTGCTTCAGGTCAGAGGTCGAGAGCAGGTCATACCGCCACGAACAGTAGTAGGTGGGGCTTTCGTCGCGGGAGACGTAGAGATAGAGTTTGCCGTCTTTCCATTGATGTCCCTCGGGATCGGCAAGGTATACGCCTGCAGGGACAATCGGATTCTGTGCCGTAGCGGTCATGGTGATGCTCACAAAGAGGGTGAGCCAAAGTCTCTTTTTCATGAAATGAGAAGTCTGAAATGAAGGAACCTGAAAAATTGATTGCACCATTGGGTCACGACACGCGCCGGATATGCCGATGTGTCGATCGCGAACCAATGGCATTGGGTGTTAAAAAAGTAAAATTAAAGAAAAATAATTAGAAATCAGTAATTCCAAAGAATTATTACGCTCTTCCGTCACGGTTTATGTCTACTATGTGGAGGTTTCGATTCTCCATCAATCGCACACTGTGCTTAGAGCGTTTTGTTTTCGATTTTTGCAGTTTTACCGTAGAGGAACGTGAATTTCGCACAGGAAGACCCCGAACGCAAAAGGCTGCATGATGCGATTTCATGCAGCCTTTTGTAAAAGAAGAGGATCGGAAATTATTCGGTGCAGGGTTGGGTGATGCGGAATGTGTCGGTGGCGATCACCAACTCTTCGTTGGTAGCCACAACGGCCACCTTCACCTTTGAGTCGGGGGTCGAGAGGAGCAGATCCCGCCCGTTGACCTCTTTGTTCAACTTGGTATCAAATTTTACGCCCATGAATTCGAGACCCTCACACACCTGTTCGCGGGTTTTGAAGTCATTCTCTCCGATTCCGCCCGTAAAGACGATCAGATCGACACCCCCCATCTGTGCGGCATAGGAGCCCACGAATTTCTTGATGCGTGTCCAGAACATCTCCAGTGCCAACTGTGCGCGTGCATTGCCGCTGCTTGCCGCAGCCCGCACGTCACGCATGTCCGACGAGAGGTCGGTGATGCCCAACATACCCGACTCTTTGTTGATCATGATGCTCAGTCGGTTGAGGTTGAGTCCCTCTTTCTCGGCAATGTAGATCAGTGCACCCGGGTCGGTGTTGCCGCATCGGGTTCCCATAATCAGTCCGTCGACCGGAGTGAATCCCATCGAGGTGTCGAACGACTTGCCGTCCATAATGGCGGTTACCGAGGCTCCGCTTCCGATGTGGCAGGTGATGATCTTGGAGTGTGCAAAATCGGTTCCGGTCAGTTTGCAGGCCTCTTGTGCCACAAATTTATGACTGGTGCCGTGGAATCCGTAGCGACGTACCCGATATTGCTCGTAATATTTATAGGGCAACGCATACATATAGTTCTTGGGCGGTACGGTCTGGTGAAACGAGGTGTCGAAGACGGCCACTTGTGGTACGTTGGGCAGGATGTGTTCCATCGCCAAGATTCCCTTCATGTTGGCCGGATTGTGCAGCGGAGCCAGGTCGAAGCAGGCCTCCACCTTCTTCTTGACATCCTTGGTAATCAGGGTGCTCTCCTTGAAGAATTCACCGCCATGGGTTACCCTGTGACCGACTGCTGCAATCTCGGAGATGCTCTCCAATACCCCGTGTTCCGGATTGACCAAAGCCTCTAAGATCAACGAGATGCCGACCGTGTGGTCGGGAATGTCGCGTACGGCCTCATAGACCGGTTTCCCTACGGGTTTGTGGGTTAGGATCGCATCGGGCAGGCCGATGCGTTCGATGATACCCTTACCTAAAAGGGTGTTCTCGGTGGGGCTCTTCATGGCGATCACCTGATATTTGATCGAGGAGCTTCCGCAGTTTAAAACCAATATCTTCATGTTCGATGGATCCAGCAACGCCGTGCTGATTTTTTAGAAAGGCCGTCGAACGTCGGAACTCCGACGGCCCGTGTTATGAAATTAGAATCGTTTTCTGAGGGTGAACCTTGGGGGATGCCATTCCAAAACGTCGGGTATCCCGTGGGGGTCTATTGCATACCTCCTGCTTGACAAGCCGTGATGGCAACCATGCTGACAATGTCGTCCACCGAGCATCCGCGTGAGAGGTCGTTGATCGGTGCGGCAATTCCTTGCAGAATCGGGCCGATAGCCTCTCCGTGAGCCATGCGTTGTACCAATTTGTAGGCGATGTTTCCAGCCTCCAGCGAGGGGAATACCAGAACGTTGGCGCGACCGGCAATTTTGCTTCCGGGGGCTTTCGAGGCTCCGATGCCCGGAATGAAAGCGGCATCGGCCTGCATCTCCCCGTCGATCTGCAATGCGGGATCCATCTGGTGAGCCAAAGCCGTAGCCTGAATCACCTTATCGACCCGTTCGTGTTTGGCCGAACCCTTCGACGAGAAGCTCAGCATGGCGACGCGCGGCTCAAAACCGGCAATCGCGCGGGTGGTTTGTCCTGTTACCACGGCAATCTGAGCCAACTCTTCGGCGGTCGGATCGGGATTGACGGCACAGTCGGCGAAGACCATCATGCCGTTTTCCCCAAACATCGGATCGGGCAGCAACATGAAGAAGGCTCCGGATACGACGCTCACCCCCGGCATGGTTTTGACATACTGGAATGCGGGACGCAACACATCTCCCGTGGCATTATTTGCTCCGGCTACCTCACCGTCCACATCGCCGGCTTTGACCATGACCGCACCCAGATAGAGCGGATCCAGCAGCAACTGCTCGGCTTTCTCGCGGGTCAACCCTTTGGCAGCACGCAACTTGAGCATCAGCTCAATGTAAGCCTCTTTTTTCGGATTGTTTTGCGGATCCACGATGGTGGCTTGGTTGATATGTTTCAGTCCGAAGGCTTTGGCCTGAGCATGAATCTGCTCGGGATTGCCGATAAGGGTGAGGCGCGCAAAACCCTCTTCCAGAATGCGGTCGGCTGCTTTGATGTTCCGTTCCTCATAGGCTTCGGGCAATACGATGTTTTTCAGATTGCTTTGGGCTCTTTGTTTGATTTTCTCTACAAATTCCATAATCCTAAAGATTTTGTTCAGCACGAGGTGCTATTTATGATTTGTTGTTTTAAAATTCACCTACTGTTATTTCAACGTTTGATACTTCATTCCCACATACCCTCCGGCTACTACGCCCAAGAGTGAGAGCAGAACACTACACAGGATGTAGATCAGTGCGAGGGTGGTGTGATTGCTGCGCAAAAGTCGCACCGCTTCGGCCGAAAAGGTGGAGAAAGTGGTGAATCCGCCAC